>CAYJOZ010000031.1:11859-13272 GCA_964371925.1 uncultured Treponemataceae bacterium
TAGTATTTTCCTTTGTACGCAAGCGCTGATTTCTCGTTGTTGCAAATCTATGCGTTTCATCACGGACTCGCTGTAATAGTCTTAAAGCATCACTTCTTTTTGCGAGTATTATTGGCTTTGCCTTTCCTGGCAAAAATAGTTCTTCCTCACGCTTTGCTAAGCCGACGATAGGAATATTTAAACCTAGCGCTGCTAAAACTCCTTGAACAGCATTCACTTGGCCGATACCACCATCTATAAGAATTAAATCTGGCATTTCTGCTTGTTCATTTAATAGTCGTGTATAGCGTCTACTGGAGGCTTCCCGCATAGAAGCAAAGTCGTCTATAATTCCATCCGTAGTTTTCAAACGATAATAACGGTAATTCTTCTTATCTGGTTGCCCATTATAAAAGCTAATCATACTGGCAATAGGAAATTTGCCACCTAAGTGTGCAATGTCAAAGCCTTCTATTCGCATAGGAAGCACCGATAAATTAAGAACTTTTTTTAATTCTTCAAGCGCAGGTGTGTCTCCCCTTTCTCGAAGCCTACGTATTATATCTTCTTTTGCATTGTGATTCGCCATATTAAGAGCTGCTTCATGCCGTGAAAGCTCTTTAGTTTCTGCAGGCACTGTGATACGAGTTGTTACGCTAAAGGTATCTAAAAACCATTTTTCATTTAACTCGAGTCCCGATTTATCACTAACAAAAATTCTTGGTGGGATTGTATCTGCACTAGTATAATATGCTCCCATAAATTCTGCTAATAGATCTTCATCATCGGAAAGAGACTTTGTTCGATACAAATCCCTCATTATTAGTTTTCCCATCCGCATTTTTAGAACAACAAAGCTAACGAGTGGCCCATCTACATTAAATCCAATATAATCACGAGCCTCTGCATCAAAATCACTCACAGCGTTTTGCATTCGCAAAGACTTTAAGGCTGCAAGTCCATCTCGAAGGCGCGCTGCCTTTTCAAATTTTAATTCCTTTGCTGCAATCTTCATTTCGTGTTCAAGCTTTTCGATACCCTTTGCAGGATTTTCGTCAAGAATTGAGTGAATTTCGCCGATAATTGCAGTGTAATCTTCTTTGCTAATTTTATCACAGCAAGGAGCAGCGCAGCGGCCTATGTGATAGTACATGCATGGCGTTTTTCTTTTTGGCATTTTTTTACATTGCCTTAGAGGATAAATGCTGTATAATGTATCTATAAACACGCTCAATGCGCCACCATTTGGGAATGGTCCAAAGTATGCAGATCCATCTTGGATTATTTTTCGCGTTTTAATAACTCGAGGAAAATCTTCATTTGTAATGCGTACAACGGGATACGATTTATCGTCTTTTAGATTTATATTGTACCGTGGACTATGTTCTTTAATGAGATTATTTTCAAGAATAAGTGCTTCGTATTCATTTGCGG
>CAYJOZ010000032.1:0-13067 GCA_964371925.1 uncultured Treponemataceae bacterium
TAAATGTTCCAATAGTACGAGTGTTTTCATATGAGCACTTGTATACTAGTGTTTCGATATCTTTTTTGTTCAATGTTATTCCAAGTTCACTAATTGTTATCGGCATATTTATTGACTGAAAGAATTTTTCCATACTTTCGATACATTCTATTGCTGCTTTTTTGTTATCAACTTCGTTTATAGAAAAAAGTGCTCTACCTAATTTTGCAAAACGCGCATAGTCTACATCCATAACATAGCGTGCCCAAGATGGCCAAATAGCAGCAAGGCCAGCCCCATGGGTTACATCATATAAACCACTCAATTCATGTTCTAATTGGTGAGACGCCCAGTCTGTTTTGCTGTATCCGCACTGAGTCAGGTTATTGTGAGAAAGGCTTCCTGCCCACATCAGTTCGGCTCTTGCATTATAATTCTTTGGGTCTTTTTTTAATATGAGAGTATTTTCTATGGTGTTTTTAATCAATCCCTCTGCAATATAATCTGTCATACTACATGCATTACTGTCTGCATTTGTATCAATGTAAAAATAACGTTCAAGAGTATGCATAATTATATCAACGGCACCGCTCATTGTTTGCCATTCTGGTAGTGTCATTGTTAATTCAGGGTTTAAAATTGAAAACACGCTTCGGCTTAAATCATTCCTATAACCGCGTTTTTGTAATCCGTCATCATTTGTGATTACACAGGCAGAACTCATTTCGCTTCCAGCTGCTGCAATAGTAAGTATACATGCATTTGGTAAGCACTGTATTGGTTCAGCTTTTCTAATGAAAAAATCCCAAACATCATAATCACTGCATGCCCCATAGGCAATTGCTTTTGCAGAATCTATTACACTTCCTCCACCAACTGCTAAAATAAAGTCAACAGAGTGCTCCTTACAAAGTGCGATACCTTTGTGCACATGTGAGAGTAGCGGGTTTGGAACTACACCTCCAAACTCAATGTATTCTATACCTTCAGCCGAAAGTGAACTAAAAACGGTATCTAATAAGCCAGATTTTTTCGCACTTTGGCCGCCATAGTGCACTAGAACTTTTTTAGCTCCTGTTTTTTTTATTAATGATCCAACTTCTTTTTCGCGATTTCTTCCAAATATAATCTTTGTTGGTGCATAAAACTCAAAATCTTGCATACAACCTCCAACTGTCTAAATTGTAGTATACTTTACATGAAAATACAAGTGCCATTAAAAATCGAATAAAAGAAATAAATTGTATGACTATGTTTAAAACATGTATGTTGGGAATAGTGTGTTAAATTTTATCTGATGAGTTCCATAAGTGACAACGCACTGTTGTCACTTATGAATTATGTAATGAAAACAATTAACAAAACTTGTTAACTTTGTTCGTCAATATATAAATGTGTTTAGAAGGTAATCTTTGTAGACATTGAAAAAGTTCGCTGTCCATATTCTTTATCTAGCATCAATAATGCATCACCTGAGTTACCAGCAATCTTTAAGCGCCCTATTATATCGGAAACTGTTTTTTCTTCTTCAATTTGTTCTGTAATGAACCACTGAAAAAAACCTTCAGATTTTATGTCTGATACTTCACGTGCTTTAACAAAAATATCAGTAATTGATTTTGTAACTAATCTTTCATGTGCATAAGATGCTTCAAAAATTTCAAGAATACTATTCCATTTTCCCTCTGGCTTTTTTATTGTCTCTAACTCGATTGCATAACCGCGATCTTGAATGTAGTTCATCATAAAAGCTGCATGTGACATTTCTTCTTTTACTTGGTTTCTCATCCAGCGTTCAAAACCTGAATAACTATTTTCTGAGCACCAACCAGACATTGCGAGATAAAGATATGCTGAATAAAGTTCTTTGTTCACTTGTTCTTGCACCATTTTTAATACTTCTTGATTCATGTTCTTTCTCCTTGTTCTGAGTATTTTTAATAACTCTATAAAAATATTATGAGGCACAAATAGTCTTTTGTCAAACATTATTTTGCTAATTAAGTGTTATGATTACTGCATTTATCCCAAAAGCGCCTGCTTGCATTTATTTTTTGATTTTTATATAATCCGCAGTAGGTGAAAAAATGGAAAAAATACCCCTATTAGGACATAAACATTTTTACAAGAATGCGATTGCAATAGCACTTCCTGTAATGCTTCAACAGCTTATCACAGCATTGGTGTCATTAGTGGACAACTTTATGGTTTCTGCGTTAGGTGATTCTATGATGGCAGCAGTTAATGTTGCGAATCAGTTTAATTTTTTGTTTATAGTCCTTCTTAATACAATTATGATAGCTGGTGGCGTATACTTAGCACAGTATAAAGGCGCACAGGATGAATGGGGAATGAAACAGGCTTATCGCTTTAAGATTATTCTAGCAATTATAGTTGGAATAATATATTGGATAATTCTTTTTTTTATACCGGAACCGCTTATTAATATAATGACACATGGCAATAATTCACAGTCAGAATTACTTACTCATGGTGTCGAGTATATGAAGGTCATATCTTTTACTGCACTATTTATGCCATTTTCTTTTGCAATTGGCACGTCATATAGAGAGATAGGGAAGCCGACTATACCACTTATTATATCTGTAATAGCCACAATCATAAACACTATATTAAACTGGGTTTTGATTTATGGAAATTTAGGCGCTCCAAGGTTAGAAGTACAGGGCGCGGCATTAGCAACGGTCATTGCAAGAGCTGTAGAGGCTTTATTGTTTATAATTTTTGCAAAAGTACATAAAGCAGATTTTTTTGTAAGTCTTAGAGGCTTAATGAAAGTAAATATTCAAATGTTTGCAGAAATAATAAAAAAATCTGCCTTAGTTTTCTTTTCTGAAATTACATGGGTTTTATCAGAGATGGTCATTACAGCTCTTTATAATAGTAGAGGTGGAGCCGAAAATGTTGCGGGAATGGCTGCAGGATTTGCTATTGCTAATATTTTTTATTTGGTATTTGCAGGTATTCATACTGCGACTGCAGTACTAGTAGGAAACCGCTTAGGAGCAGGACATTTACAAGAGGCGCAAGTACGTGCAAAGTGGATAATGAGTGGGTCATTTGTCGCTGGCATTGGTATTGGGCTCTGCATGCTTTTGTCAACTTTTGCAATTCCATTGGTATATAGAAATCTCACAGCTGATGCACAGCTTATTACAAAAGACCTCTTATATATTGTTAGCTTTTACATGCCTCTTTGGGCACTTCTTAATGCTCAATTTTCTGTTTCTAGATCAGGTGGAGATACAATTTTTGGCGTTGTTGTTGATGTCCCTGTGAGCTTCCTTTTGTTTGCTCCTATTGCAATATTGCTTACGCATTATTCGAATGTTTCCGCGCCGCTTATTTTTGGGTTAGCAAAACTTTCTGATTTCGCCAAATTTATTGTAGCTTTTTATTTTTTATCAAAGAAACGTTGGGTAAAAAAGTTAACTAAAGATAATCACTAAATATCTTGTATACCTTGCTTACTGTCTTGACAGTTTTTATGAGGCATCTTATAATGAATAAGCGATATAGTGGCAATTTAAGGTGGGGTGATGAATAATTTGAGCATCGAAGCGTGTAATTTCTTAAAAAATCTCATGCATAAATATCTTGTTGATTTAGATTACGATGCAATGAGGAATAGTTTACATCAAAATATTACCTGCATTGGTTCTGGTTTAGATGAGCTTTGGAATGGTTTTGAAGATGCTTGTACAAAAATCGAATTAAAATCTCGCTTTGATAATACTGACTTTGCTATTTTAGATGAATGGTACGACTCTCAAATTTTGAGTGATACTGACGTAGTTATACATGGTGAAGTTCAATTACAAAAAGTTCTGCCAAATAATGATACAACTGAGGTGCGTTTTAGACTGACCGCTGTGTGTCGCTATGAGAATAACCAATTTTTGCTATTGCATATGCATTTTTCTCTTCCAATTTCAGGGGGTAAAGTTCAATCTGGAAAAACAGAATCTTCCATCCGTGAACATCGAAGCCAACTTGCGGATAAAGTGCAAGAACTTTTAGATTTAACCAATGGTATTAAGGGTGGGGTAGAAATCTGTAAAGTTGATGATGGTTACACAATTCAATATTTGAGTAATGGTTTTAAGGACTTGCTTTTATATTCAGAAGAAGAGTTAGCAACGTTGATAGGTTTACCTCATAGAACTTTAATTTATGAAAATGATGATGATTATAAAAAAATTGTTGAAACAGTTGACGAACAATTATTAGACTCAGATGGATACACTATTGAATATCGAATGATTCAAAAGGGTGGTCAATATATATGGGTTTTAGAAAGCGGGCGAATTGTTGAAGAAAATGGTGAAAAAAATCTACGTTGTCTTATTGTAGATATACACAAACAAAAAACACAAGAACATGAATTGGCCCTGAGCAAAAAAAGATATGAACTTGCAATGAAAGCTACAAAGGTTCAAATGTTTGAGTTTGATATAGAAACGCAAGATATATATATGTTTCCTGGCGATGCTCAACAATATGGAATACCTACAGTTTTAAAAAATGCGGGTGAAGACCTTATATCACATGGATTACTAAGCCCTCTTAGCATAGGTGTATTAAAAGAAGCTTTTAAAAGTGTTACTGCTGGTTCATCTGAAGCAGAATGTGATATTGCAGTTAAAATTAAAAATAATGAATATACAAATTTCAATGTAAGTATGACAACAGGCTTTTCAGAAAGTGGAGAACCATTATTTGCCATAGGTGTAATAAAGGATATTCAAGAAATCGTAGAATTGCAACAAGAAAGCAAGCTTTCAAAAACCTTAATTGAAAATAGAAAACTTGGAACTTTTGAAGTAAATGTAACTACTAATAAAGTTGTTTCAAATACAGCATATAATAACAAAATGGAAGCAGTATCGTCTACGTATACGTACACAAATCTTATGAATGTTTTTGTTGATAAGCATATACATGAAGATGATAAGAAAAACTATGTTAATAGTATGAGTTTGGAAGCTTTACGCTCAATAACTGATTTTGAATCTACTGTTATATCACTCCAATATAGAAGAATTAATGATGACAGAAGTGAATACCGTTGGTGGAGTATAAGTGGTCGCTTGTATCAAGACAGTCATACAGGTGAGATAAAAGCCTTTTTCTATGAAGAAGATGTTCACGACCAAAAAGAACAGGAGATGACACTTCGTTTTGATGCAGAACATGATAAGATGACAGGATACTATAATAAAGAATCATCTGAAAAATATATTCGCGCTTTTATATCTGATATAAAAAATACTAACGAAGAACATGCCTTATTTATTATTGACCTTGATTATTTTAAAAATATTAATGATACTTTCGGTCATGCATATGGAGATAGTGTTTTAATAGAAGTAACGCGTTTAATAAAACAAGAATTTAGAAGTACTGATATTATTGGTAGAATAGGTGGTGATGAATGCGCCATTTTTATGAAGTCAATACTAAATAGAAATGAAGTAAAAGAAAAAGCAGAAAAAATTTGTTCTATACTAAAAAAAACATATTCAGTCGAGAATACTTCTATAACCATTTCTGCTAGTATAGGTATAGCATTTACTTCTGAGTGTAACTCTGATTATGATAATCTATTTGCGCAAGCAGACAAGAGATTGTATACCTCAAAGCGAAACGGAAGAAATACTTTTACAATGTAACAAGAAAAAAATACTGTAGAACACATTGTGTAACAGAAAGTAATATCTCAAAATCTTTTCATAAATATATTTTTCAATAAAAATAATAAAAATCTCAGAAATTATTTAAAATCCTCTTCTTTTAGTCTTGTGTATAAGTTATAGTAGTTGTATAATGAATGTATAAAATTGGTTAAGTGTACAAAATTATTCAAACAAGGAGTTGATATGTTGCACAATAAACAAAGCATTAGCTTTAATCGGCGTGATGAATTATATGGTTCATCAGATGTAGGTAAAGTTTTACCCAAGTTTAAAATGCCAGAAAAAGAAATGGATGCTCGTCATGCATATGAGTCTATTCATAACGAGTTAATGCTAGATGGAAATGCATCCCAAAATCTAGCTACTTTTGTGCAAACTTGGGAAGAAGATGAAGTTCATCGTTTAATGGATGAGTGCATAGTTAAGAACATGATTGATAAAAGTGAGTATCCGCAGACAGCAGCATTAGAAGAACGCTGTGTACACATGCTTGCAAATTTATGGAATAGTCCTAATGCAAATACAACTTTAGGTACTTCTACAACTGGTTCTTCTGAAGCTGCAATGCTTGGAGGCTTGGCTATGCTTAGAAATTGGCGCATTGCACGAAAGTCGAAAAATCTGAGCTATGATAAGCCAAATATTGTATGTGGTGCAGTTCAAGTTTGTTGGCATAAATTTGCGCAATATTGGGATGTTGAGCTTCGAGAGGTTCCGCTAGAAAAAGATAAGTATGTTATGACTGGTGATGATATTAATAATTATACAGATGAAAACACCATTTGTGTTGTAGTAACGTATGGTTTAACAATGACATTGCATTATGAGAATGTACAAGAAATTTCTGATGCTCTTGATAGGATTGAATCAGACAGGGGGTTCAATATTCCAATACATGTAGACGGAGCAAGTGGTGCATTTTTAGCACCTTTTTTAGATGAACAGCGTGATATACCGTGGGATTTTAGAGTTAAACGTGTAAAATCAATTAATGCTTCTGGTCATAAATTTGGGCTTGCTCCCGTTGGTGTTGGATGGATTATTTGGAGAGAAGCTAGCTGTTTACCTGTTGAACTTATTTTTAATGTTAACTATCTTGGTGGCAATATGCCAACATTTGCACTAAATTTTTCTAGACCTGGTGGACAAGTTGTTGCACAATATTACAATTTAATTCGCTTAGGTATCGAAGGATATAGAAAAGTTCAAAGTGCTTCCTACGAAACAGGAAAGTGGCTTGCACAACAGATAGAGAGGATAGATCTATTTACTATAGTTTACAATGGCTCTGGTGGTATACCCGGTGTAGTTTGGCGCTTAAAAGATGGGTGCAAAGCGAATTTTTCATTGTATGATCTTGCAGACAGGCTCCAAACACGAGGATGGCTAGTCCCAGCATATTCTTTACCAAATAATATAGCCGATGTTGTTGTACAACGCATTTTAGTTAAGCAAAACTTAAGTAGAGATATGGCAAGCCTTCTTTTAGATGACATTTATCGCAGTGTTGATTACTTTGAAAAACATCCCGTAGTGACACCTTTAACAGAAAAAGAAGCAGGCGGATTTAAACACACTTAAAATAAATAGGAGAAATTATGAACGAACAAACTGAAAAAAAGACTCTCAGTGTCTTTACCTTGGCGATGATAAATGTAGCAGCAATTGTAAGTCTTAGAGGACTTCCATCTGAAGCTGTGTATGGTTTGTCATCAGTATTTTATTATGTTTTCGCAGCACTCTTTTTCTTAATTCCTGTGTCACTTATTTCTGCAGAAATGGGAACAGGGTGGCAGCAGAAGGGAGGTGTGTTTCGTTGGGTTGGAGAGGCCTTTGGTCCATTCTGGGGTTTTTTAGCTATTTTTTTGCAATGGCTTCAAAATACAATCTGGTTTCCAACCGCTTTGACTTTTGCAGCAGTTTCACTAGCATTTGTGAATCCTAATCAGACTTTTGCAACAACATTAGCTGAGAATAAGTATTATACACTTGTTATTGTTTTAGTGGTATATTGGGCTGCAACAATAATCAATTTCTTTGGGGTCAAATTCTCTGGTGTTATAAGTAAATGGGGCGCTATTGTTGGTACACTTATTCCTGGAGTAACTATAATTTCATTAGGAATTGTATATCTCGTAACAGGTAATCAATCTCAAATTGATTTTAACGCCAAGGACTTACTTCCTAATATTACAGAGTTTGGAAACTTGTCATTAGCAGTAAGTATTTTTTTATTTTATGCAGGTATGGAAATGTCCTCAGTTCATGTCAATGATATTGAAAATCCTAAAAAAAACTATCCAAAGGCAATTTTTCTTGCTTCAATTATCACTGTCAGTATTTTTATTATCGGTACTTTGGCTATTGGTATTATTATTCCGCACAATCAAATAAATCTAACGCAAAGTCTATTGGTTGCATATTACGATGTATTAAAACTTTTTAATGCAGAAATTCTTGCAAGTATTATTGCAATATTCTTGGCTTTTGGTGTTTTCGGACAAGTTTCAACTTGGATTGCTGGCCCTTCTAAAGGTCTTTTAGCTGTAGGAAAAGCGGGCTATCTACCTCCTTTTTTGCAAAAGCTAAATAATAAAGGTGTGCAAGTAAATATTTTACTCATTCAAGCGAGTATAGTTACTGTTCTTGCTATTTTATTTGTTCTCCTTCCGTCCGTACAGTCGGCATATCAAATACTAAGTGCAATGTGTGTAACATTGTATTTGATAATGTACATGCTGCTTTTTTTATCATTTATAAAGCTCAGAATAAGTCAGCCAGGTGTAACAAGGGACTTTAAAGTACCTGGAGGGAAAATAGGAATGATGGTAGTGGGAGGCATAGGGTTATTATCATGCATGGTTGCTTTTTTCTTTGGATTTATTCCTCCAACACAAATTTCTGTTGGAAGCTCCTTTAATTGGATTATAATACTAATTATAGGAAATTGTATAGGTGTCCTGATTCCATTTATCATGTATAAATTAAAAAAAGATGCTTGGAAGTCAACTAATGAAGAGGATGCCTTTGAGCCCTTTAGTTGGGAAAAATAATACTGCATAAATATCCAGTAAATTTTAAGCCATGAATCGAGTCATTATATCTCAATTCATGGCTTTAAAAGCAGTGTTCAATACCTTTAACTGTAAAAGATTATAATTGTCCAATCATGCTTTGAACTAAGAAAGCAACAACTACAACTAAGGCTGAAATAATAAATCCATGAAGCATAGGTTTAAATCCTGATGTTGCAACTTCCTTAAAGTGAGTTTTTAATCCAATTGCGCCGAGGGCCATTACCATACAGAACTTTGAAATTTCTGAGGCATAGTATGAAAGTTTATCAGAAATCATAAGCTTATCTAAACTGGGATTTATTGCTGTAATAATAGCAGGAATAACATCTAAACTTTTTAAGCCAACCATTACTAAAAAAAACAAGATAAAGTAGGGGAAAATGCGCCCTATATGAAGATTGCTTTTATTCTCAGAAACTTGTCCATTAGCAATTGCTTCTTTAGCTTCTAATCGTTGGTTAATAATCGAAAAAATAATTACAATTGGAATAATAGAAAGAGTTCTAGTAAGTTTTACAATTACAGAATATGCTCCTGCTGCATCTGAAAATGCGTACCCTGCAGCCACGACAGAAGAAGTATCGTTTACTGCTGTTCCAGCCCAAAGTCCAAATCCCATATCACTCATGTTGAAGTAGCGCCCCATAATTGGAAAAAGAATAACCATTAATACATCAAATATAAATGTTGCAGAAATGGCATAGGCAACATCTTTATCCTTTGCATGAATAACTGGGGCTATGGCTGCTATTGCAGAGCCACCACAAATTCCTGTTCCCGCACTTATAAGACTAGATAACTTCCAATTCATGTTAAAGAGTTTGCCAAACATGTATCCGCCACCAAAAGCAACGAAAAGCGTAAATATCATTACAAAGAGTGAAAAACTTCCAACTACAACTACTTGAGAAAAACTTAAGGTTAATCCCATTAAAATGATTGCTGCACGTAAGATTTTCTTCGATACAAATTGTATACCAGGCTTGAAAAAAACTTTTGTGTGCATGATAGGATTTAGGGCCATTCCAAGTATAAGTGCAAACACACTTGCGCTTATCAAATGATACGGAATAAAGCTACTGATTTGTATCGCAATAACTGCGAGTACGATTGTTAATAAAATACCATATAAATTCTTCATATATTGACAATACTATAATAATACAATAAAATCAAGTTATATTAAGTAATGGATTGATAAGTATATATTATGATTGACTTACGACACAAAACATTTTTAGAAGTTTGTAAATTAAAGAGCTTTACAAAAGCAGCCGAGGCTCTTTGTATTACTCAGCCTGCTGTTTCTCAACACATACGATATTTAGAAGAATTATATGGTGGTGAGCTTATTGTATATTCAAGGCGGCATTTTTCCCTCACAGAAAAAGGGCGTGTCTTATATAATTTTTTAATTACTGTACAAGTTGATTGTAGTAGTATATCAAAAATTATTAATAGGGGAAAAAATGAACGTAGTGCTGTTGCTTTTGGTGCTACTTTAAGTATTGGTGAGTATGTTATGCCGCCAGTCATATCAAAAATTATTAAGAATGATTCTAACTGTTCAATTAGCATGATTGTAGATAATACACAAGAATTATTAAAAAAGTTGGATGAAGGTGTAATTCAATTTGCCCTTATAGAAGGGTCATTTAATAAAACTAAATACGAGTCAATGGTATTCTCTCATGAACCATTTATTGGAGTCTGTTCTCCTTACTCTCATAGCAAATCTGTAGATAGCATTGATGCCTTATTTTCTAATCTAGTTATACTACGTGAAAAAGGTTCTGGTACACGGCGAGTGTTTGAACAAATCCTTGAACAAAGCAATGTAACCATTGAAAGTTTTCAAAATGCCATAGAAATAGGAAATATGAGCGCTATAAAAGAACTGGTAAAATCTGACCTTGGTATTACCTTTTTATATAAAGTTGCAGCACAGCAAGAGCTAGATGCAGGAACGCTATGCGAGATTCAGATAAAAGATTTTTCTCAAATTCGGGAGTTTAATTTTGTGTTTCTAAAAAAATCATTCTTTCGCACTGATTTTAAGTTTTGGTATAATAAGTTTAAAGAATATCTTATGTAAACGTACAAGTGGTATTATTGTTTATTTTGATATTGACAAAACAATTTATACAAAGTATATTCTAAATATCAATAAATTTTGATTTGAGGAAGCAATGTCAGAAAATAAAAACTATAAGAATGCACAACTTTTTAAAGCCCTATCAGATGAAAAGAGGCTTTCAATTTTAGAATTACTAAGAGATGGAGAAAAATGTGCTTGCGTTCTTATCGATTATACAAATATTGCCCAGTCTGCATTATCATATCATATGAAGATCTTATTAGAATCTGGAATTGTGTGTTGCAGGCATGATGGAAAATACTGTCACTATAGCTTGTGTAAAGATGGTGCTCTCAATGCAATTGAAACTTTAAGGGAGCTGACTTCTGAAAGCCTAGACAAGGGTAGAGTACATAATGTGTGTACAGAATGATGAATCACATAGGAAAAAACCGTTTTCTACATTTCGTAGAAAACGGTTTTTTTATGCTACATTGGCATTTCGGTTGAGTAATCATCGAAGTTAGGGAAGTCAATTTTAACCGGTTTGTTGATGCTGTTATAGTCTGTCGAAATAGTCATATCAGTTTCAAACATAATAGTTTTTATAGTATTTTTTTTATCTCCAATCAATGAACCTTTGAAATATCCAATAGTTAAATCAGATGCGCTTCCAGTATTCATTGTTTGTGCCGTTTTTGAAATTTCTTCATGGTATTTTTCTAAGCTTTCTTCACTTAATTCAAATGTAAATACGTATTCAGATCCTTTTTGTTCCATTTCTAACGATTTCATGTCTGATGCGTACATTACCATTGGAGAAACATCTGACAATCCTGATAATTCATCACTTGCAATAGGTGTTTTTATTTTCATACCCATTGTATTTAAATATTGAGTGCCATTTGTGTAGTACATTTCCATGGCAACTTGAGATCCCATTACTTCAGTTATAACATTCAAGTATGATTGAGGGTTTTCAGAATCTGAGTTATCCATAAGAGCTTCTCCACTAGCTGTTACAATCATTGTCATAGGCTCAGGCATTGATGGATCATTCACAAGTACAGCCATTTCAATTGTGTTGAAAGAATCTGCATACTTCATGTTTGCTGTGCCTTGCATGATTGCGTCGAAGCGCTCTTCAGCTGTCATTGCAGTATCTGGTGTAGAAGCACAACCGATAAATACAAATAAACCTACAGTTAAAAGCACGCATAGTTTTAATACATTACGTTTCATATTATCTCCTAATTACATTACAGTTATATACGTTATACACTAATATGCATTTAATGTCAAACATGTTTACGTATGGTTGACATTAAAAAGATAAGGGATACCAACTTCAGTGATACCCCTTAATGATGACAAAACAATTACTTTTCTTCAGTATATTCGTCGAAGTTTGGAAAATCAATTGTTACAGGTTCATTAAAGCTATTGTACACAGAATCGTTAATCATTGTAACTGGTATCATTTGTCCTTCAATCTCTATGTTCATTGAAATATCAGTTACAATGGCAATGATTGAATTATTTTTATCTGCGGTAAGTGTTCCTTTTAAGTATTCAATACTAAAGTTTAAATCTGAGCCAAGGTCCATATCCATTCCTTCAAATAGGGAAAATATTTCACTAATATATGAATCGAGGCTTTCCTTGCTTACTTCGTATGAAAATACGTAGTTTGACCCATCTTTTTTCATTTTAAGTTCTTTCATATCATCTGCTTGCAAGTACATAGGCTGTATACTGTTTGTCATTGATAAAGCTTCAGTGAAAGGGACAGGTGTTTTTATTTTCATCCCCATTGTATTAATGTATTGATAGTTATCATAGTAATACATTTCCATGTCTACATTTGCACCCATAAAGGCTGTATTCATATCTGCATACATAATATAGTTTTCTTTGTTACTAAAGTCTAGTATCATGTGTCCGGTGCTGTCAATATTCATTACAAGAGGTTCATCCATTTCTGGTACTTTTAGTATCATTTCAAATTCTACAGTTGTATCTACATCTGCATACATCATGTTTACAGAGCTTTGCATAATAGCTTCAAATCGCTCTTCTTTTGTTATGCTTGGTGTTGATGCACACCCAGTAAACACAAACAGTATTGTAACCAATACTAAACACACTTTAAAAATTTTTTTCATTATTAACTCCTATAAAAACTCCGCGTTAGCGGCGCGTCAAGGAGGACGCGAA
>CAYJOZ010000033.1:0-13042 GCA_964371925.1 uncultured Treponemataceae bacterium
ATGGTTTAATAACTGATTTATGCATTACACCTGTTTCTGGATCTACACGAACAGGACTCGCTAGTGAGTATACAACAAGGTCAAATTTCATGCCTTGAGCCTTTGCTTCTTCAATAACTTGTGTTTTTATTTCGTCAGAGAATGCATCTCCGTCGATAGTTTTTGTGTAAATATTTTCTTTAGCAGCTGCTTGATCAAACGCTAGATTATTGTACCAACCTGGTGTTCCACCTTTTGTCTCTGTTCCTGCTTTTTCAAAAGAAACACCGATTGTAGGTGCACCATAGGCAAAAGATGCTACAATTCGGCTTGCTAATCCGTACCCATTTGAACAACCTAGAACAAGCACTTTTTTAGGTGTGTTAGGGGTTGCTTTATGGCCTTTAGCTCTTGCTTTAGTGTATGCGATTTGGTCTTCTACTGCTTTTTTACATCCTTGAGGATGTGCGTTGATACAAACATTACTTCGTACCATTGGTTTAATTACCATATTTTTCTCCTATGAACTGTTATTTTTTTGTTTTAAGGGAGGGCAATAATGGTGACTATTTTCATAGTCACCATTTTGTCTTAAAAGCCTTGCAGGTTACAACACTTTAGATAACTGAGGGCTTAATTATTTTGAAGCCCTGTAAAACGCTATACCTTAAAACACCCGACTTTACATAAAGTTACACATTTGTGCGTTTTTTTAAGATTCTCCGCCTACTAAACACATCCATTCTGCTTCTGCTGCTAAGGTATCGCCTACATAGGCTTTTCCTGCTTGTTTAATCATTCTAGGTGATATTCGCAAGTTTGTTACTTCCATCCTAACTTTGTCGCCAGGGCGCACTTGAGAACGGAATTTTACTTTATCAACTGTACCTAAAAAGAAAAGAGATCCTTCTGCAAATGTTTTTTGGTAACTAAGGGCTGCGCCACCTGCTTGTGCCATAGTTTCTACCAAAATTACACCTGGAACAACAGGATATTGAGGAAAGTGTCCTTTAAAAAAGAACTCATCTTCTGTAAAAATATGCTCACTTACACTGCCTTTTTCATCGCAGGAAATAATTTCATCTACAAATAAAAATGGGGCTCTGTGAGGTATTAATGATTCTATATCTTTTGTTACGCTCATGTGAATCTCCTTAATTAGTCTATTTGCTTAAATACTACAACACCATTGTGTCCGCCAAAACCAAGTGAACCTGATGCTGCGCATGTAATCTCACATTCTACACCCTTGTTTGGAACATAGTCTAGGTCACAACCTTGCTCTAAGTCTGGTTCTGTTAGGTTAATTGTAGGAGGTGCAAAGTTGTCATTAATTGCTTTAATTGCAAATATAGCTTCGAGGCCTCCTGCAGCACCTAAACAGTGTCCTGTCATTGATTTTGTTGAAGAAACCTTCATTTTATAGGCATGATCTCCAAAAGCTTTTTTAATCATTGCAGTTTCTGATGGGTCATTAATTGGAGTAGATGTTCCGTGTGCATTGTAGTATTGTACTTCTTCTGGTTTTACGCCTGCATCTTTCATTGCAAGAGTCATTGCCATAGCGCCTGAATCTCCTGATGGATCTGGGCTTGTTAAGTGATATGCATCACATGTTGCACCGTATCCAGCAAACTCTGCATAAATTTTTGCCCCACGTGCTTTTGCATGTTCATATTCTTCAAGAATAAGGATACCTGCTCCTTCTCCCATGATGAAGCCGCTTCTTTTTTTATCGAAAGGACAGCAAGCTGCTTGAGGATCGTCGTTTGATGCTGAATTAAGTGCAGTTAATACCGTAAAAGATCCAATACCAAACCCGGTAATTGTTGCTTCTGTTCCGCCTGAAATACAAATATCTGCTCTACCAGCTCTAATTTGGTCAAGTGCAGCTCCTAATGCATCTGTTCCAGATGCACAAGCAGTTACCATTGTTAAAGATGATCCGTGTAATCCAAATTGCATACTGATGTTTCCTGCAGCTTCATTTGGGATAAATAAAGGAATACTCATTGGTGGAATTCTGTCTGCTCCAGCTTCAAAATATTTTTTGAATGCTGATTCGTAGTATTCAAACCCGCCAATACCATTGCCAAGCATTACGCTTGTTCTGTATGGATCTAAGCTTTCTTTGGAAAGGCCTGCATCATCAAGCGCTTGCTTTGTTGCAGCTACTGCAAACTGTGTAAAGCGTCCCATTTTGCGAGCATCTTTTTTTTCAATATATAAAGATGCATCAAAGTCTTTTACTTCACCTGCAATTTGGACCTTATAGTTTTCGCAGTCAAAATGGGTAATTTTTCCAACGCCACTTTTCCCTTCTTTAACACCTTTCCAAGTTTCTTCTAATGTGTTTCCGAGTGAGGTTATAGCCCCCATTCCTGTTACAACAACTCTTTTCATATCTTTATCTCCTTACTTCAATAGTTACAAATTACGAATTACTAGTTACTATCTTCATCAAGCAAACCTAGTGATTTTCTTGTATATTTCTAGTTACTGATGAAATTACAAATTCAAGAAATCTCAAATAGTAATTAGTCATTAATAACTAGTAATTATTTACGCACCCATCCCACCATCTACGCCAATAACTTGTCCTGTTATGTAGGTAGATAGGTCGGACGCCAAGAATACTGTTGCATCAGCAACTTCTTTTACTGTTCCTGCTCTCTTAAATGGAATAGTTTCTAGCCAGGTTTTTTGTGCTTCTTCATTAACAGCAGCTGTCATTTCTGTAGCAATAAACCCTGGGGCTATGGCATTAACACGCACACCTCGGCTAGCTGTTTCTTTTGCAAGGCTTTTTGTGTATCCTATAAGGCCTGCTTTGCTTGCGCTATAGTTTACTTGACCACCTTGCCCATGTATACCAACAATACTTGACATATTAATAATTGAACCACTTCTTTTTCTAATCATATCTGATGAAACAACTTGGCTTGAGATAAAAGCAGCTGTAAGATTTATTTTTAATACGTCTTCCCAATCTTCAAGTTTCATTCTAAATGATAGTCCATCTCTTGTAATTCCAGCATTATTTACTAAAATGTCTAAACCGCCAGATTCTTCAAGTATTTTTTTTACTGCAAGCGTAAGGGCTTCAGAATCTTTGCAATCGGTACAAACTTCATGAAAAGCTACATTATGTTCTTTTGCAAAGGCTTCTAATTCAGCCTTTGCATCTGATGGCTTTGTACAAATACCCCAAACTGTGCAACCTTCTTCAATAAAACGGCGTACTATTTCTTTTCCGATTCCTCGAGACGATCCCGTTACTAATGCTTTTTTGTTTTCTAATAACATAGTTTATCCTTTTTTTGATGATTTAGTTATTTTCAATAACTGAAATTGTTTCTTCTATTTTGCCAGTGGCACTGCATAGCCAACCTTCTGTGCCTTCTGCATTAGCAGCAAAGCCGCTGTCTCTCCACAATCCACATAGTGTTGCACCTGGTCCCAACTCGAGTAGGTTCCAATCATTGTCTTTTTTCATAAGGTTTGCAATATTTGATTCTATAGTTGTCCACAGAACTGGGTGTGTAATATGTAGGACTGCATTTTTCTTAGCTTCATCGCCACTCTCTACAAGTTTTCCTGTTACATTTGAAAATAACGGGATTTTAGGGTTTGAGAATGTAATAGACTCTAATTCTTTAGAAAAATCATCTGCAGCCTGTTTCATAAGTGGAGAGTGAAAGGGTCCTGCTACAGCAAGTTTTAAAACTCTTTTTGCGCCAGCTTCTTTACACACAGTTTCTGCAATTGCGAGTCCTTCTGCTGTTCCTGCAATTACTGTTTGCATGGGACTGTTCATATTAACGGGGAATACAATTCCTTTTTCGGTGTGTGGTTTTAATGCTTGAATGACTTGTTCTGGAGTGAGTTTTAATACTGCTGCCATCCCAGGTGTTTGTCCCTCTGCAGATTCAGCAGAAATTGCATCACACGCTTTTTGCATGATTTGTCCGCGTTTTTGAACGAGCTTTACCATAGTTTCAAAGTCAAGAACACCAGCTGCATAAAGAGCTGAGAATTCCCCTAAACTAAATCCTGCTACAGCACTTGGTTCTATGTTGCTATCTTTTAGTACCGCTAAAATAGCTTGTGATGTTGCCGTAATTGCAAGTTGACTTTTATCACTTCTTGAAAGATCTGTAGCCTCTGTATTCCATAGTAAGTCTGAAATATTTTCTCCTGTAATGGAGCTCATTGTGTCAATTGTTGTTTTTGCAACAGGGTACTGCTCGCAAAGTTCTTTTATCATTCCTTGATGTTGAGAACCTTGTCCTGAAAATAAAAATGCATGTTTCATAATAATTATCCTTTGCTTGACATTTGTATATGTAAATGTCATTATAACATATACACGGAAAAAGTCAAGAGTGTTCTGGTTTGTTACCGTAGTGCCTATTTTTCTCTAATATTTTGTAAAATTAGGATGAAAAATTCGATTTTTTGTGTTAAAATATAGGTATTGAAGAGGTAAGAAAAAAAAATGGTTAAAAAAGTTAAGTTCCCCATTGCGTTAAAGCTAATTGTTATTACAAATTTTTTGGTTGTATTTTCATTGGGCTTAGTCACAACTTTAGCAACATACTTTATACGTTTAGATGTGCAGCTAACAGCAGAGCAAAGTAATCACACAATTAACACTCAAAATACTACAATAGCGCAATACGAACTTGATGCGTTAAAAGATAATGCAGTCGTGTTTGCAACTGCTATGTCTGTACTTGGTTTAGACCATGAATCCTCTTCATACTTTACAAAGTTGTTTTTTGATAGTAATAAAGATATGGCGGCAATTGCTGTACCTGGTTTTGTTGAATTTGTTAATGTAGATTTTTTTGTTGAAAATGAAGTCAACGAAGAAGATTTTAACAACTTTCTAGCTGTTTCCGCTAGTTCAATTGAAAGAGCTAAAAAAGGTGAAACGATAGTAGAAAATGCAACAGCCTCTTTTGGGATACCTTCTGTTGCCTTGATGTTACCGTGGAGCAATGGTGTTATTCAAAGTGCGCTTATCACCGTGCAAGCAGTAGAGCCACTTGTTGAAACATTTGGAAGTGGATCTACAAATACTTCTTTCATGATAAATGATAGTAATGAAATTTTAATACATCCAGATTACGATTTAATGTACTCAGCAGCTAATGTATCAGACTATTCGTTAGTAGAGCAAATGCGATTTAATAATGATGAAAACAGGCAGATTATTTTTAATGACGAACAAGGTAATGAATATTTTGGCGCATACACAAAACTTCCTATGGGTGATATTGGGATTATTACCACAATTGAGTCTCGCTTAGTTTTTGAAAGTGTTAATACAGTGCTTTATCAAAATATTTTGCTTGCTATAGCAGTTCTGTTTTTATCTATTATATTTATTCGATTTTTCTCAAAATCAATAACAAAGCCAGTAACGATACTTACGGAGGCTTCAGAACAAATAGAGCAAGGTAATTTTTCGATTAATTTAAAACCTAAAAGTGAAGATGAGGTAGGGTTGTTAACCTCGCGATTTGTAAGTATGTGTAAAGGTTTGGAAACATTCGGAAAATTTGTAAACTTAGATATTGCACAAAAGGCGATGAAAGGCGATCTTGAGCTTGGTGGTGAAACAAAAAATGTCACAATCTTTTTTTCTGATATACGAGCATTTACCGAAATTTCTGAGAAGCTAGAACCAACAGAAGTTGTTGACTTTTTAAATGACTATATGACACGGATGGTAGAATGCGTTAATGAAACAAGTGGTACAGTAGACAAATTTATCGGTGATGCGGTAATGGCTGTATGGGGTGCTTCATCAACTGAAGGTTATCCAAAGGCCGATGCACTTAGTGCACTGCGTTCTTCTCTTATGATGAGAGCTGCTTTACGTGAATTTAATGTTGGTCGAGGTGGTATAAAAAAACCAATCATAAAAATAGGGTGTGGACTTAACTCTGGCTCAGTTGTTGCGGGACAAATGGGTTCAACAAGGCATATGGAGTATACCGTAATTGGAGATGCTGTTAACTTGGCATCAAGAACAGAGATGCTTACAAAAGCTTTTTGCACCGATATTCTTATAACTGAAAGCACCTATGAATTAGTAAAAGAATACGTTGTGGTTGAAAAAATGCCATCTGTGACAGTAAAAACCCGTACAAATTTATGCGGTAATTAATATGCCAAATGAAACTTCCATTCCGGGGGTAGGCAAAGATGGGCCTAAAAATTTGAAAGAGTTGCGGTTATCACTTGGTTTTGAAAATCCAGATTTAGCAAATATAGATGTAAGTGCAGAAGAAAGGAAGTATAGAATTGAGTAAAAAAGGGCTTTTAGATATAGCAGACGACCTTAATTCTATTATATCCGAGCAAAATAATAGTCATACTGAAGCATCTCTTTCTGATAATAAATCTTATGAAGGGTCTTCCTCTGTTCATACGGAAAGCATACCAACGCAAGAAATAGACTCAGGACTTAAAAGTGCAGAAAAAAAAGATGAAGAGGAAATTATACATCCTTTAGAAAGCACAAGTTCAAGTAAACTTCTGTCGTATGAAAGCTGGAAACAGGTTTCGAAGTTTCCTTCAAATGGGGGGCTAGAAAAACCTCAAATGTATGATCATGAGCTTGTGTCATTTTCAAATTGGAGGCAAACTACAGAAGAGCGGTATGACTGCATAAAGAAATCGGCGCAAGCTGTTTTACCGGACCTACTAGTAACTCAGAGTGAACATGTTGATGAAGAAGACTTAGAAGAAATAATTCCTCTTGAAGCAATAGAGGAAGCTGTTCTAACTGAGGAAAGAGATATTGTATCTGGTTATACTATTGAAGATTTAGGTGAATTACTTAAAGCTTCCACCAAAATTGAAGTACAAGATTTAAATAGTGTAAATGACATAAGATTTGATAAATCTATGAAAGACTCAAAAACAGTCATAGATACCAAAGGCAATTTGTTAAAAGCACAGCAATTATATGCAAAAAAAAGAAAGATACACACAGTCCTTGCTGACATATCCATCGTTGCATTTTGTTTGGTTGGTATCTATTTTAGCCTTTATACTTTTTTTCAATCGTTGAATCAATCTTTAGATAAGGTCAATGCAGAGCCAATTGCAACAATTAGTTATAAATATAAGTCTGCACAACGAAAACTTTCTGATAGAGTTTTATGGGATAGGATAAAACAAGATTCCCCCGTTTATAATGGGGATATTATTAGAACTGCAACAGGATCAGAGGCAACGGTTACTTTTTTTGATGGAAATAAAATAAACTTGCAGGAGCAAACATTAGCTCAGTTTTATTATAATGAGGAAGGAGCTTCAATTGATTTTTCTGGAGGGGAAATAGCAATAGAGGCAAGTGATTCAGGGGCAGGAATTCAACTTAGCTCCGGTGAAGCTTCAATTAAAATTGAAGCCGGCACATCTTTAAGTGCTAGTGTTCAAACTGAAATTATAGAAGGCACTCTTGTTGCTCGAGAAGATGCTTCTGTCTCTTTACAAGTTACCAATGGTGTTGCACGTCTTCTTTCATCTTCAAACGCAGAGGAAAATGTTTTGCTCGAAGGAGATTCTTTAGTTGTAGATAATGATGGAGAACCTTTAGGGGAGCCTTCAATTATAGTACAATTGCCAGAGACAAACGCAAAATACTTACGCTCTTCTGGTGATTCATTACCGGTGGCGTTTAATTGGACGGTGAGTTCAACTGTTGGTTCAGAGTATGCTTTGGAGTTGTCGAAAACGAAAGATTTTTCAATCATATATGACTCTAAAAATGTGACTGGATTAGACAGCTTAAGCCTTAACCTTTCTGATGGCATGTGGTATTGGCGCATCTATTCTGAAAATCCGGGGGCAGGCAAGGCGGGAAAATTTAGAATTATAGAAGCACAAGAAACAAGCTTAATTACGCCAAACAATAACGAGCGCTTTACGTATGCCCTCGAGCCACCCGCAATTCGATTTTTATGGGAAGGTGATGTATCTGCAGCAAGTTGGCTTTTTGAAGTTTCGAACTCTAAGGACATGAGTAATCCAATAATAAGCCAAATCTCAACGCAGCCGTCCCGTATTCTTACAACACTTGATGAAGGTGCGTGGTACTGGAGAGTTACCCCTACATATCCAAAAGGCGTATTTATTGACTCGAGACTTGAAAGCGTTTCTTCAACTATAGGAAGTTTTACTGTGGAACGAACCATAGAATCTACTCCTGTAAAGCTTGTTTCACCAGCTAATAAAGAGGTAGTAGACAGAACATTTAATCAGTATTTTTCATGGGAACATGACAGAGAATCAGATTTCTATACAATACTATTTAGTCGAAATAGTGATATGTCGTCGCCTGTGAGTGAAATAAACACAGAAAGTAGCTTTTATGTACTTACTGCAGATAACCCTACTCTAGAAGATGGCCTTTGGTATTGGGCTGTGTTAAAAACAGATTTAGCAGGTGGTACTTCGCTATCTGAAGAAGTGAGAAATTTTTTAGCAATAGGTGATAATTATACTCAAGAATTAATTAGCCCAAAAGAAAATGATATTATTTTCGAAACGGATATAGAAGATATTGTTTTTTCTTGGAATAGCAATGTTCCGCTAGATACCTACATTCAAATATCAAGAGACGCATTGTTTGAGTCGGTAGATTATGAATCGAATGAGAAAAATCTTTCTGCTACTAATATTTCTCTTCCTGCAGGAAAATGGTATTGGCGAATAGTTTCTAAAGATGAAAACTCAGGTTTCGAGATGGTTTCTAAAACAAATACCTTTTTTGTTGAACACTCTCTCGCCGATGTAATGATTCTACAGCCGAGAGAAGATTCTACCCATGTTCTTGACCCATCTCTACGTATGCTTTTTGTATGGGAGAAAATAGAAAATGCTCAGCATTACGAGCTAGAAATTTTTAATTCTAATAATTCAACAACACCGGTATACGAAAATATGAATGTTGTTGGCACTTCTTTAGACGTTGATATGAATATGTTTCCTCAAGGATCATTTTTTTACACTATTCGTGCTGTTATGACTGATACCTTTAGTGAAATTATTCAAAAAAGCGCGGTAGCAGAATCTCGGTTTAACACTCGACGTATTGTTCCAATCACTTTATCGTCTCCTCGAAGCGGGATAACGATAGATGGTGTGTCTGCTCTTTTAGACCCTCCAACGGTGCGTTGGTCAAGTAGTGAAAAAGTTATAAGCTCAGAATTTATTTTATCTCGAAGTGATAGAGGGTTGAGTGCAGATTCAAGAAAGGCGGGAGTTCGCCCAACACCATCACAGGTAGTGCTTAGCCTAGAATCCCCTGGAACAACAATAAACCTGCCAGAGCTTTCTGAAGGAACGTGGTACTGGACTGTAACAGGGAAAACAGAGGGTGGTTTCGATATAACTGCAAAGCAACCGATGCAAATTATTGTGAAACCAATTGAAAACCTACCAAGTGTAGAGGCTAAGAGTCCAAAAAAAGATGCCATTTTTGACATAGCATATTTTTCATCTCATAATTACATTGATTTTTCTTGGGAACCGCTAGAAGGTGCCGAGGAATATGTATTCACATTGAAAGACTCTCAAGAAAGAATCGTTATTAAGGAAAATATAGGAAAAGAAACGACAATTAGGTTTACCGATTTGGAAGCATTAGATAGAGGTACTTTCATCTGGTCAATAGAAGCATCTCGAAAGCTTCCTAGTGATGTGGTACAACAAAGTGATATTTTCGAGCAATCTTTTATAATTGACTTACCTCAAGTTTCGATTCCTCAAAATACAACAAGTGGAGATTTATATGGACTATAAAAAATATGCATTTTTTCTTGTTATATTGCTTTTGAGTATTCAAATAGTAGCATTCGCACAGGATGAAACAGGAAAAAAATCAGAAAAAATAACGCAAACTCTATCGTGGGATGCTGTTTCTTATGCAAATTATTATGAAGTTACAATAGAAAAAAAAACAGAAGGTGGTGAGTGGGAATCATATGATGTACAACGCACCGAAGAAAATATTTTAAATTTACATCTTGCTGTGGGAGATTATCGTTATAATGTAACTGTCTACAACATATTAAATAGAGCAGAGCCTGCAAGTGATTGGTACGATTTTTCGGTTTATAGGGCTGTTCAGCCTGTTGTATCACAGATTTTCCCGAATACAATAGAATTGAATGAAAATGGCAATGGTCATATTGAAGTGTATGCTGATAACCTTGTTTTTAATAGCACTTATTCTCTTGTTCATTCTAATGGGGAAGAATTATTTGGAGCTGTAATAAACAGTAAAGATGGTGCTGTGGTTTTAGATTTTGATGAGCATAGGTATCAAGAAGGTATCTATACTTTAAAAGTAGAAAATCCAGGAGGGCTAGTAGATTCGAG
This sequence comes from uncultured Treponemataceae bacterium, assembly GCA_964371925.1. GTDB lineage: Bacteria > Spirochaetota > Spirochaetia > Treponematales > Treponemataceae > CAYJFX01. Next base: position 10,384 of record CAYJOZ010000033.1, read on the forward strand.
CCAATCTTTTACTGTGAAAAAAGGAGCTGCGTATGATATTTTTGTATCCGGCGGATACGCTGTAACAGACCTTTTTTCGGGCGGTAGTATTCAGCCGCAGTTTTTGTCGACTATCTTGCCGTATGGTTTTATGGCGAGTTTAGATTGTGTCTCAACAAAAAATCCTATTGGAAATTTTGGCTTTGGAGCTTCTTTAGGAGCAATAATAGTAGATCAACTATCGGATGATCAAAAATTGAGTGGGAATCTTTTTCCATTGAGTATAACTATGGCCTATAACCACGTGCTCGTTAACGAAAAGCTTTCATATGATATTCATGCAGGTATTGGTGTGATGATGATTCATAATTTACAAATTTTTGACAAAAATATTGCAAGGAAAGAGCCCCTCAACGCCTTAGGTATAACCCCATCACTTGGACTTTCTCTTCAATGGTTTGTAGGTAAAGATTTTTTCTTTGATTTTGCCTTAGATTATTACTGTTCATTTTTTATAAATGATAGTTACTTACAAATGCTTTCGCCATCTGTAGCAATAGGATGGAAATTTTAATAAAAAATGTGCCGAATAGCACATGAAATAATTCCTTCCCCCTCTTATAATATAATCATATAAGATTGAGTCAAAGGAAGAGGGAAATGAAAAAATTATTAGTACTCATAACTATAGTGTTTGCACTAATGAGTTCGTCGTGCGATTTGTTTTATCAAGATGTTTCTGGCTATCTATCTGAAGAACCTTACATAGGAAGTTTACTCTATACGTGTAGCGCGGATAAAACATATTATTCTGTTAGCGGGACAAAAAATACTTCAGGTGAAGTTGCTCCCCTTGCAATGTATGAGGCCTTGCCTGTAACTCACATTCAACAAAATGCTTTCCAAGGCAATAAAAATATTACAAGCTTTACTATTCCAAATTCTATAACCTTTATCGGGGAAGGTTGCTTTTCTGGCTGTACCTCACTGAAAAGAGTTATTATTCCTATCACTGTAGAAACGATAGGAACAAATGCTTTTTCAGGATGTAGTTCAATAGAAATATTTGTTGAGGGCTATGAGAGTACAGACTGGTATAGTAATTGGAATGGTGGTGCAACTGTACATCAAAAAAAAGGAACAAACTGGCATGCAATATCTTTTGATACGCAGGGCGGAGAAGCCATTGCAGCCATGCCCGTAAAAAATGAAGAGAATATTTATGCGAAAGATTTACCTACTCCTAAAAAAAGTGGAAGTGCTTTTGACTATTGGTATTATAAAGATGGGCAAATAGAAAATAAGTTTGATAATGATTTTGTTTCTGCTACTATTACCAGCGATAAAATCATGGTAGCTAAATGGAAATAGGGGTGAACGTAGCATAATTTGTGAAATAATTTGATTGACAAAAGGGGATAACGAGGCTTATAATTATATATAAGGGTGAAAAAGAACTATAATGGGGCTATAAACCAATAATTGGAGACTTATTTATGAAAGCTGGTGTTGTGACTTTATGTGTTTTTTTATCGGTGGTTCTAATATCTTCTTGTGAATTATTTTTTGCAGATGTCACAGGATACTTTGAACATAATTTTGTTAATAATCATGCAAGCATCGGAGACAAACCTGCAGTAATCGATGCTGTTGTATCAGAGATTCAACTCATAGAAGCAATTGATGGCACGTATCATATTGCAGGTGTAGAGCCTGGTTTTAGCGGTGTGCTAACTATTCCTTCTGAGATTAATGGTATTACAATAAGTGCAATTGTAGAAGGTGCATTTATAAATAATACTGATATTACTGCAGTTTTTATACCAGACACAATTGCAAGTATTGGTGAGAAGGCTTTTCACGGATGTGAAAATATTACAAGCATCTCTATTGGTAGCACTGTTCAATCTATTGGTAGTGAAGCCTTTGCAGGTTGTGACGATTTAGAAGAAATAATCTTTCCAAGCTCAGTAAAACTCATTGGCAAGGATGTTTTCGGGCAAGACTCAAGAAATGATTTGAGCGTCTATATAGAGGGGCTTGGTACTGCAGTCGCTAGTTGGGATGCTGATTGGAATTCTGCAGGCGCTACAGTCTATAATGCCTTAGACTGGCATAAAATAAGTTTTAATACAGGGAATGCTACACCTATAGCTTCAATTCCATTTGTGTCAGGTATTACTATTTTGCCTAGCAATTTCCCCGAAACTTCGCTTTCAGGGTATGTGTTAGAGGGGTGGTATACAAATCTTACTGATTCTAGTTCTAAAGTTACAGCCTTTCCTACTAGCGTGTCTACTGATATTATATATTATGCAAAGTGGATTTTACCGTAGCTGTTTCTAAAAAAAGTGGGCAAATTACACAATAATATCAAATTTCTCTAAGTCTTTTTTTGCTTGTGAGGCATCGGTAAAAAGAATCGCCTTTATGCCTAGAGCCAAAGCGGCATCAATGTTTTCTTGCATATCATCAAAGAAAATCATTTGGTTAAAGCTAAAAGGCTCTTGGTTATTTTCACGCCTAATCCTATTTTCTTCGTCTAAAATGATTTGCCAAAAAGGGCTGTCGGGCTTTGCTTCTCCCATAAGGTGCGATGCATACACTTTTTCAAAGCGTTTATAATCTCCATTTTTTATGTGAATGTCATAGTGTTCTTGTAGTGTGTTAGTACCTGCAA
>CAYJOZ010000034.1:0-6538 GCA_964371925.1 uncultured Treponemataceae bacterium
GAATCAATTATCGATGAAGAAGATCCTTTTGATGATATCGAAATAGATGAAGACCTTACTTCAGAAATAAAAGATTCTGAAATTATGGAATCTTATTCAGATCGAGATAGTAATTCTCCAGTGAGTTCAGTGTTTCACAGTGACCAATGGCAATCACCAGTTGCAAATGATGATGAAGATTTTATTGAGGCACACACACATGTTGCTACTGATATGCAAGAAGAAATTAAATCTGTGTTATCATACATGGATAGGTTACTTGAAAGTCTTCCAGAAGAAAAAATTTCTGAGTTTGCTCAATCTGAATACTTTGGTCGATACAAAAAATTATTTTCTGACTTAGGAATATCGTAAGTTTAGAACTATTATGAATATAAACCTAGAAGATGCAAAGAACGCAAGTTTAACCTGTTCGGTTAACGGGCGTTTTTTGCATTCTAAGTATAACCCTGAAAATGAAGCAAAGAATTTTATTGACTCGATAGAATGTAATTATACTCCATCTTGTGTAATTATTACAGGGCCTTGTCTGCCATATTGTATACCGTTTTTACGTGAAAGATTTCCAAACACACCGCTGTATGCGATACAGTATGATACCTTTTTTTCTAACCTTACAGGTGTAGTAGATGAGCGCATCAAAGAAACTGAGAAATGGACAGGTACATTTTTATGCTTAAAAGATACAAATATCGAATCTTTAAGTGAAATACTATACAGTGCTTTAGGAGAAGAAGCAGTTTTTGCGACTTTACTTGTATCCTGGAAGGCTGCGGACACTGTTTTTTCTGATGAAAGTAAAAAAGCTTGGGAGGCATTACGCATTTTGATTCAAAAGTCGCGGGATGTACTAGCTACTCGCTCTTTTTTTTCAACGCGCTGGTTAAAAAACACTGTCCAATTTTGTGTGCATGCACGCAATATAGCTACATTTAAACTCCAGAGTGCTCCAGTTTTTTTAATAGCTTCTGGACCATCATTAAAGCACTGTTTAGATTTTATTCATAAGTTTCAAAAGCGTGCAATAATTATTGCATTGTCTTCATCATTATGCACACTGGTACAGAATGATATTATTCCCGATGTATGTATATCTACTGATGGTGGCTATTATGCAAAAAAGCATCTTGAAATCTTGCTAAGCCTTGCAAAAAAGGGATATTCAATTCCGCTAGCAGTATCACCTGAAAGCAACGTGGGGGGTAAAATTCTAGAAACAATACCTATTATTCCTTTAACCTATAACGATGGTATTGAAACTAAACTTTTACACAAGTGTAAAATTCCAGCGGAATGTGCAGAAAGAAATGGTAGTGTAAGTGGCACTGCATCTCAATTGGCTTTATCGTTGACAACAAACAATATATATGCTTTTGGTTTAGATTTATCTATAGGCAAGGGTTATAGCCATACAAACCCCAATGCACATGAACTTATAAATCTTTTAGGGGATGTTCGCCTGCGTCCACTGGCACATCGAACTGCAAGTAGTGAACTTTCGCTTCTTGCACAAACACTTTCTCCTTTAGCGATATATAGGCAATGGTTTGAAACTCGAAATAGTGTATTTGCCAATAGATTTTATCGAGTTTTTGCAGATGGGTATGCATATAAGAATACCCTCGGAAAAATTAAAGATCTTGCAGTGTCAGAAATGAAAAATGATTTTGGCAAAGATATAATAAAAGACGTCTTTGCATATAAAAGCAAAATTGATGAAAAAAAAGCAAGAATTACCATACTTAGAAAATACATAACAAAACAGAGAGAAAGTCCATCTAAAGAATGGATAGAAACATGTGCATTATTAGAATGTCTCGCGACTAAGAAACATCCAAAATCAAAAGAGCATGCTGAAAAATTCCTTCAAAAACTCACTAAGGCATATAAAAGCGTGGAAGGATTGTTGCAATGAGTTCATGTTACGTATCTTGGAAAACTTCGAAAACAGGTGAATCTATTCCATGCTATCTTGGCGGTAAACCATCAGCCTCTTTATATAATCCTATACGAGAAGCTGAACAGTTTGCGACACTCGTTAATGAGGGGTATGTTGTTATCGTTGGCTTGGCATCTGCCTTGCATATCCATGAAGTTAAAAGAAAATTTCCCAATAACAAGGTCATAGTAGTAGAAAAAAATAATGAATCAATTGATTTCATTTTATCAAAAATCGACGTAAACACGCTAACTGGCATTACGATAACTACAGCTCAAGAATTAGCGGATGTTATTTTACAAACATACTATCCGCCGTTAGATGGAAATTTTATGCTTGTCCCTATGCGTTCTTGGGTCGATTCGAATACGTCAACTTTTGAGCAAATTACTAAGGATGTAAAGAACGCTCTAGAAGAAGTATCTTTTGACATTTCTACCCAGGCTATTTTTGGAAAAGTGTGGCATAACAATATCATGCAAAATCTTAAAATGTGCGAAGGCCAACATAGTTCAAAAATAGTTGATCTTGAAAAATCAACCTTTCCTACATTTAAAAAAGCCTTTATTGCAGGAGCAGGGCCAGATTTAGAAACGCACTTTGATGATCTAAAAAAGCATCGTGATGAATACTTTATTATAGCAACTGATACTGCATATCATGCTTTAAGCGAGCAGGAGATTGAAAGTGATATTGTAGTGAGTATTGATGCACAGCACATTTCACATAGCCACTTTATGTGTAAAAAAAGTGAGAAAACAATTTTTGCCTTTGATATGTGTGCAAACTCTATTGCAGTTAAGAATATAATTGAGCGGCATGGAAACATATGCTTTTTTAGAAGTGAACATCCGCTATGTGCGTATGCTGACTCTTGGTACACAAAGCATTTTGGTAGAAGTTTTTTTCCCCTTATATCCAGTTCAGGAGGGACGGTAACATTAACGGCATTACATTTTGCGAAGTTCATTGGTTTTTCTAAAATTATTACAGGTGGATGTGACTTTGCCTACACTGGCGGAAAAATGTATGCAAAAGGCATTTATATGGATGCTATCTTCAATGCAGTATCCTATCGACTTGATACTACAGAAAATAAGTTTTCAGCTTTAATGTTTCGAAATGAATTGATTGATAATAATGGCGTTAAAACTACTCAGTTGTTACAAGTGTATAAAAAGCATTTTGACACCTTCTTTTGCACAAAATATACGGGGAAGTTTTCGAAGGAGCTAATAGTTAACTATAAAAATGTACAATTTCCTACAGAAAAGTTTCTTGCTGAATACTGTGAAAACTTACGAAAAGGCTTAGAGTTTCAGAAAGTAAAAAAGGAAATAGCGATTGAGTATACACTGCTTCCATATGTTTCTTGGTATGCACAGAAATTTGGTGTGCAAGTAAAAAAAACGGAAATTTATCAAATTGGTTTAAATGCAACTATACATCTTTAAGTTTCTATGATATAATCTAGTATAGAGTGGGAGACTTTATGGGTGAAGTAAAAATTAAATATTTTGCATATATTGGTATTGCTATTTTTATATTGTCGATACTGTATTTTGTAGTTTCTGTATACACAACAATGGTAAATGGGGAGTTGCGCTCTCAGCAAGAATTTTCTGCATTTGTACAACAGTCAAATGCAAATGCTTTTTCAACAATTGAAGGCAAGCTTGAAACTGAAAATTATTTTGATAACATGAGTGTAGCAATTGAGAATAACTCATATGTTATTGCAGCAGTTTTAACTATTTCAAATGATCCAGTTTTTGTATATCCTCTTTCATCAAACGTTGTACAAGTTGGCTCTGATAATGTTCCTGTACTCAATGCATCTTCTCCGATGCTAAAAACCTATTCCATGAGCCTTCCGAGCCAGCGAGGGCAACACATTGTTTTAAATGCTGTTACATATGTATTAAGGCCGCAAGATATATATAATGCTGCACGCATTTCTTTTTTAATTGTTTTAGCATATACCTTATTTTTGATACTATTGATAGTGTATGTATCTCTTTCAAAGAAAAAAACAGTGGAGTATGTACGCTCTGATAATGTAAGTGTAAAGATTATGAAAGAAAGAAATACTACTGAACGAGAAACAATTCCAGTAGTATTTCGAGAAAGTGATTCTGAGTGGACACGGTTTTCATCTAACGAAGAAGAAAAGGAATCAGTAGAAACTACCGAAGTTGCACTAGATACTAAAGATGATAGTTCTGAATCATTTGTTGCTAGTTTTATAGATGAATACATAGAAGATGATGTAGTAGAGTTTGATTATGATAGTGAAAATAATAATGATTTTGAAGAAGAAAGTCATGCTCATTTTTCAGAAGAGCTCGTGCAGGATGGTATTGAAGATACACTCACAGAAGAAATAACTGAAGATAGCACTGTTTCTCAAATAAACGATCCCATGGGTTTGTTTTCTGATATTACTGGAGTGGGATGGGAATCATATATGGAAACCCGACTTGACTCAGAATTAATTCGCTCTGCATCTTCTGAACAAGATTTAGCTTTATTGTTTATACAAATTAAAGGAATTGAAAATTTAAAACTTGTTAAAAAGAAAATTGCAACATTGCTCTTAGAGTATTTTAAGTATCGAGATTTTGTATTTGAATATAAAGACGACGGATTTGCAGGAATATTACTTGATGTCAATTTGGATCAAACAATGATTTTAAGTGAGCAACTCTATCAAAGATTACAATACTTGTTACAAAATGATGGTATAGCTGCTAGAATAGGTATTGGTATATCCACTAGGTCGCTACGTATATTGCCAGGATCTAGAATAATTACCGAAGCGTCACAGGCAGTTGCAAGATCCTTTGATGAAGAAGGGTTGCCAATTGTAGCATTTAGAGTTAGTCCAGAAAAATATAGGCAATTTGTATCAAATTCTACAGACGACTAGCCATTAGACATGTCTAATTATTTTACTTTTTAGACGTGTCAATTTTCATTTAGTTTTCATCATTTTTTTCAGATATCTTTGCCTGTAGTTCTTCTAGGGCTTGTTCTTCTGGGTACATTTGAGAAAATGTATCTAGAACAGCCTGAGCAGTATCCTTTTTATCGTTAACGATTAATAATACTATGTAATTAGTCGTAATCTCTTTGTCATAACTGTGCATTTCATAAAGGTTTGTGTAAAGCTCAAGTGCATTTTCAATTTCGCCTTTTTGTGCTGTAACCCATGCAACTGACTTTTGTAATAATAGGTTTTCGGGATCAAGTAGTAAGAGATCATGGTAATACTGTAAAGATACTTCCCAATTTTTTGCAAGCGCAGAGCTTCTTGCAATGAGGTAGTTTATTTCGGTAGAATCATAGCTGTAGGATTTTGCTTTTAATAATAAGCTCAAGGCTTCTTCATACATTTCTAATTTTTCATATTCTTTTGATAGAGATACATACTCATTAACAAGCAGGTTTGCATCTATCATCATTATCTGCTCATTTTTATTTGTAGTGCATGAGTAGAGTAGTGTAGTACATACTATCAAAGCTAGAAGTGTATAAAAAGCCTGTTTTTTCATTATTCACCTAACACTGTTTTTTCTATTTTATTAAGCTGTGATCTATACAATCCTGAAATATTTGATCCATAATCTGCAATGAGCTGTATAATGTTGCGTTGGTTTTCTTCTGTGTCAACACCATTTAATCTGTCGCCTGCATCTCCTAGCCCAGGCATTATGTATGCTGATGCGTTTAGAACAGGATCCATCCAAAGAGTATAACATGTACAGTTTTCAATTGCACGAACAATTCTCAAGCTTCCCTTTAGAGCAGAAATAACATTAAAGAACTTAATAGATTTTGGTTTAACACCATTTTCAAGCAAATAGTTAACTATTGTAACAAGTGAGCCGCCTGTTGCATTCATAGGATCTGCAAATACCAAGTCCTTACCATCAAGTTCCTCTAGGGAAAAAAATGATTTTTTTAAGTCTAAAATATATTCCATATCAGCTTCTTTCTTTGAGTCATCTCTTTTAATTTTAAATAACGCAAATGGAGTCACATAGCCATGTGAGGAATATTCTTCAAATTCTTTTGACATAATCATCGATGGAAGTAAAGCTCCTCTAAGCATAACACACATTACCGTGTTTTCAATTTTGTAATCTATGTCTGGAATTTTATGAACTGAATAATTTTGTACTGGCACGTTAACTGGTGTTTTAACTACAAGGTAGTTTTTGTTTTCTGTTTGATTTCCTGCATAGGCCATACGGAAAAGCATCTCATATGCTCTTTGTGTATAATATACAAACTCATCATGTCCTGTTCTAGTATCACGTAGTTTTGCAATTACACGTGAGGCTTCTGCATGTGCTGAAGGATCTGTTTCAAATGAAAAAACCTTTAACGCTGGTACTTCTTTGCAAATCTCTTGCATAAACTTTCCCATTTCATTAAATGATGAGATTATCTTTTTTTCTTCTTGTGCAATAGTTGAACCAAAACCACCAGATGCAATGATTTTAAATGAAGCCATAGTTTCTTCATATAATGAATCCATCTTAGTCAAAAATGCATGATCTTTTTCGGTTAAATAACCATCTAATGCTTCTTCAT
>CAYJOZ010000034.1:6548-12858 GCA_964371925.1 uncultured Treponemataceae bacterium
TGAATTATCTGCCATAGTTTTCTCCATAAGTGAGCGTTGTAAAAGGAATATTTTTAACAAGGATAATATCTTCATCAATTAATTCCGCTTCAATATCTGATGCAAGTGATAGGATACGTAGAACTGTTAAAGTATTATTAACTAAGCTTGGATTAGAAATTTTTAATTGTAAATCTAATGTAATGCTTTCATCTTCATGTTGAGTTACAATGCCAAATGCATACGAAATTGGTAGCTCAAGTGGTATGCCTAATACTGTTTGTAATAATTCTTTTGTTTGTGGAATATACACTGATACAGACGATGAAGTTTCGAAAATTGATAAAATTGAATCAAGTACGCCTGCTTCATTATAGGCTACTGGCCAATTTTGTGTGTTTTCAATGCCTCTAGTATATCTATCAATTGTTGGAGCAATACTTCCAGTAGAAACCATTACTAAGCTTGACGAAATACTTGCGAGTTCTAGTCCTGTTACGTGCTTTTTAAACGTATATTTTGCACCATTTATTGTTGCTGATTCGTTTTCCCATCCTTGAGATGATCCAAGAGATGCATTAACTAAAAACGTTGGAAATGCGCCTTGTAGAGCTAACTGAATTTTGGGTAAACCATTAGATTGCTCTCCAAACAGTGCTAGGTATAATGTTGTTGAACGGCTTAAAATAGAATCTAACGACTTTTTGTCGATATCTGATGTACTGTTAAATACAAGAGTTTCAATGAGGCTTTCATTGCCTTTAACGCTTATATGTGCGTACAAAGATGCACCATCATCAAAAAGAGGTATTGGATTTGTTGCTTCTGCAAAACCGGTAAGCGAAGCACAGCCCATTAATGCAATAAGTACTGCAATACTTAAGCCCATAAATGTAATTTTTTTCATATTATCTCCTGTTTTCTTATAAAATTATAACTGTGCACGTATGTTTTCTATAAGAATTGTTGTTTTTGTGTTTCTTTCTATTTTTATATGCTGACTTATTTTCGTTAAACGTATAAACTCTTCCATAGTGTCTGTAGCTTCTTTAGTATCAAAACCTAGTAACATTGTAGTTTCAGTGCTATCATTTTCTAGTATAAAATCTGTTACTATATAATCAATTGTAAGCGGGATCGCAGTTTGTAATGTTTCCTCGATGAACTTATTTCCATCTTTCCCGTAGGTTGCAAAGCCTTTTGACTCCTGAAAAAAGTTCATTACTATTTCATGTTCATTTTTTTTAATTGGGTCAAGGGGCTCATTCATTGTAGTTATTGAATGATAAGTTTCAATAACAGGTTCCATATCTCCTTGTGTAAAAAGGATCATATTATCTGATGCTAGAAAATATTTAGAATAGCCATAGCTTTCTATCCAAGAATAGGGAATAGAATCAACATATATTTGCTTTGCTTCCCAATAATTTTCAGGCGAAATCAAGTCGTTATTAAAAAAATCTGATCCGTAGTTGCCAAGATAAATGTAGAGCTCACTTTTACTAGAAGTCATGTATTCAGTTAGTGTGCCATCAGTATTCTTATATAGCTCAAGTAAAAATTGGTGATATAAGCCTGAAGAGTCTAAAGATTCTGTAACACTTATCATTGGATCAGAATCTCTAGACATATAAATTATCTTTGTTGCATTGCTTGGAAAAAGAGAAAGTACATTAACGTTATCATTACCTTCTTGAACAGTAACGCAAGAAAACATCACTGTAATAAGAATTATTGTGATTATAGTTGTTATACTTTTATTTGTCATATGCAATACACACCGTGTTTATTTAAAAATTTTCTTCAATCACTTGCAGTGGAATTACAAGATTCTCTAAAAATATGTATCGATCTCCTATTTTTTTTACACTCAGGTTCATTTCATTTGCAAAAAAGTCAGCAATTTCAAGTAAGTCATCACGAGCATCTTTGTTTGAGGAAGCAAGTAATATACGAATATCTAGGTTATCTTCCTGTGAATCTGCTCCTACTAACAAATAGCTAATTTCTGCATTTTCACTTGTTCCTGATATTTCAGAGAGTGCCGTTGATGCATCTTTAACGTAGACTGAGCCAAAAGTTGATTCATCAAAAAAGTTCTGGATAGTTTGGTGTAAACTAATAGTGTCATCCGAAAAACTTTCTCTGTTATGGAGCAAATTATGGTATCTCGTAATCATTGCTTCTATGCTAACTTCTGTAATAAATATATATCGGTCTTCTACTATAAACCCTGAAAATGAATCAAAAGTAAACCAAGTATACACTGTGCCTTCTATATTTGTTGATAGTATTTCATGATCTCTTGATTCTTGCACGAGGGAATGAAGTACTTCTGAAGAATAGTTACCTACAAGAATAGCTTCGATGTTCTCTTGTCCTGATAGCTGCATTTTCATGTATAAATCTGTTGTTTGGTCAAAAAAGTTTTGAAGCAATTCGTCTTCTGAATCCAAATTTCTTAATTCTTCAAACATAAAATTATCATTTGAGTTCTGTAAAGAAATTATAAGGTCAGCTTCCTCGTCGAAAACAGATAAAACGCTAAATGTATTAGCATTTTTCGGTGCAGATGCACATCCCATCAGTGCGATAAGTACAATAATTGCGCTTACAAGGGTTATTACTTTTTTCATTTTTTCTCCTTAATTGTAGTAATATGTATTTATATACTAGACTCTTTTTCGTTTCTTGAAAAAATAGTATCCTCTTGGAAATCTTCATCTATGTTAACATCTTCAATTAGTAGTATATTTTTTTTGCTTTTTATTATCTCTGCGTCTAACTGTAATAGAGTAATAAGAGTGTATATTTGGTTTCGTGCATTTTCATCTGGCATTGTAAGCATAACATCGATGTATTCCCCCTCTTCATGGTTATCATAGCCAATAAGTATATAGTCGATGTTAAACTGTAAAGGAAAATCAAAAGACGCTAAGAATGGATCTAAAGAGGGTACATATATTGCACCTTCTTTATATGTAGAAAAATAGTCTGAAACTATTTTATATTCATCACTTTTTTCATTGTTAGGAAAATGATTAAAATATACAATATCATAATATTTTTGTATCATGGTATCAATATCGTAGTTGCTAATAAATACTACATCAGTATTATTAGTAAAAACTTTAAATCCATTTTCTGATTCTAGCCATGAGTATGTCATTCCGTTTTCAAAAGTGGAACTTTGAGTAATCCATGATTCATCTGTAATAAGAGATGCTACATCAATTGACTTAGTATAATCTCCTTTTAATACTAATTGAGTATTATAGCTATCATCAAAAAAAAATGTAGCCATAAAGCTATCGGTGGTTTCGATGTATGCATTAAAAATTTGTGTGAATGTATCTATTTCATCATCATGAATAATAGTATTAAAAATACTTATGTATTCTTCTGGGAGAGTGCTGACAATCATGTGACTGTCTGTGTCGAAAACAGAAAGCATGCTTGCATCTTTTTCCCATTGTGGTAGCGACATACACCCTGTTAAAAAAAGTATTATACAAATTTGTAAACTAATAAACGTAGTATGTTTTTTCACTTTTACTCCTTATGGTTAAAATTGGTATCTAAAAACTCTGTCATTTTTTAGCATTTCCAACTAATTTCTCATACAGTATTTAAAATACAATTATTAAAAAGGTAATACTTGAACATCAACACTTCCCATATCAATTTCTATGTTCTCAATAAGTATTGTTGTATCAGATGTTTTAGTAACTATCATTTTTGATGAAAGCTGTGCTAATTGCAAAAGCGGAAACAAATCATTTGCATCTTCTTTATTTTTAAATCCTGCAAGTATTTTAAGAACAGATGTGTTATCACCTTCAAGCACTTCTACAACTGCATAATCGATGTTTAAATCAAATGGAATATCTTCAACTTCATTTAAGAATCTCATCGCATCTTTGATATACATTGTCCCGCCAGTTGCATTTTGTATAAAATCTAATGCGATTACATTTTTTTGTGTTACTTCAGGTGAAATAGAGTGATCACCTGTAATAATATTGTGATAGCTTAAAATCATTGTTTTGATGTCTGTGTCGCTAATAAAAAGAATATTATTTGTAGCTATAAAAAATGATATCTCATCACTATTTGAAAACCATATATAACTTGCATTATCAATACTTTCAATATTTGTATTCCATCCATTTTCAAGTGTTAGCTCCGCTGCATCTATAAAAGAACTTGTAAAATCACCAAATACAATAATATTGTATGGTTCGTCTTCGTTGTCTTCTTGAAAATTTAATGCTCCCATCATTCCATATGAATAATCAAGTAGTGTCATAAAATAATTTTCTTTTACTGTTTGCTGGCCTATCGCATCTTCAAACGTAGCAATAGTACTCATGTCAATAGGAAGGTAATATACTATCGGAGCATCTTCATCAAATACAGAAATCAAATCAATTTTTTTTTCTTGTTCCGGAGTTGATGCACAACTCCCTAAAAGTAATAGGACAATTGTTGATATAAGTAATAGTTTAAGCTTTTTCAATTGATATTCTCCATGTTAAGTCGCCGGCCTCTATGTCTGTTCCGTTTGCAATTGAGCTGACCCATGCTGCTTCTACACAAAGTGTTTCAGAACTTATATAATCAACAAAGGTATCAAATGCTTTTTTAAGTTCATCAAAACTTTCTTTTGCGGCACTTGTAATTGAAAGATTGATTCTGTCGCTTACTTCTAATCCTTTGTCCTTTCGCTCGTTTTGAACACCACGAACAAGGTCTCGTACATAACCTTCTAAACGTAGCTCTTCTGTAATTTCAGAATCAAGTGCTACCGTTAGGGTGCCTTCATTAAGAACTTTTAGGTTTGCTTTTTCTATTCGCTCAATAACGATTTTTTCTTCTGTAAGCTCAACGGTTTTGCCTTCTACATCAATACTTAAGGTAGATCCTTCCAATAATGATTGAATGGCACTTTGATCAAGCTCTTCAATAATGCTTGATGCCTTTTTCATTAATGGCCCGAGTTCTTTTCCAAGCGTTCTAAAGTTTGCCTTTGCCTTGTATTCAACAAGTTCGTCTTCTCGTTCATGGAAGACAATTTTTTTAACGTTTAATTCTTCTCTAATGGATTCTTCCATTGCAAGGAGGACTGTTTTTTCGTCAGGATTTCTAGTTACAAATTCAACTGATTTTAGAGGCTGTCTAATTTTTAAGTTGTATTGGTAGCGTAAAGATCGTCCCATAGAAACTGCTTTTTGCACGGTGTCCATCTCAAACTCTAGGCCTAAATCGCGTTTAGATTCGTCATAGATAGGGTAGTCACAAAGGTGAACAGATTCTTTATCATCACTTAAGCGTAAATTTTGCCACATAGCTTCAGTAATGAATGGGATTACAGGGGCCGCTACTTGTGTAAATGTTTTTAATGCACTGTATAATGTTTCATAAGCTTCTGTTTTGTCGCCATCGTTTTCGCTTCTCCAAAAACGTCTTCTGCTTCGGCGAATATACCAGTTATTTAATTGGTCAATATATAATACAATTGGATCGATTGCTTTTGAAAGATCATAGTTATCCATAGCCTCTGTTACGTCTTTTACCATTTTTTGTGTTATTGATAAAATCCAGCGGTCCAATGGATTTACGGGTAAATCTTTTTCAAATGCTTTTCCAGATGCCTTTATGCTGTCAATATTTGCATACGTTACAAAGAAACTGTATGAGTTCCATAACGGAATAAGAACACCTTTAAGAACATCGCGTACGCCTTCGTCAGAGTATTTTAAGTCGTCTGCTTTAACCGCAGCAGAGTGTATTAAAAACATACGAATAGCATCTGCCCCAAACTGATCCATAACAATGGCAGGATCTGTATAGTTTTTTAGACTCTTAGACATTTTTTTTCCGTCTGAGGCTAAAATAAGACCATTAACAATACAGTTTTTAAAGGCAGGTTTATCAAAAAGAGCTGCTGCTAAAACAGTTAGAGAGTAAAACCATCCTCTCGTTTGGTCTAAGCCTTCCGAAATAAAGTCAGCAGGGTAGTGACTTTCAAAGTAGTCTTTGTTTTCAAAAGGGTAGTGATTTTGTGCATACGGCATAGAACCTGATTCAAACCAACAGTCTAACACTTCAGGAACCCGTTTCATGTTAGTACCGCATTCACAAGGAATCTCTATTTTATCTACATAATGTTTATGTAAGTCTTCTGGATACACGCCTGAAAGCTCTTTTAATTCGTCTCGGCTTCCAACACAAATTGACTTACCGCAGTCATCACACTTCCACACAGGAATTGGGTTTCCCCAGTAGCGGTTTCGGCTAATTGCCCAGTCTCGTGCACCTTCAAGCCATT
>CAYJOZ010000035.1:0-12792 GCA_964371925.1 uncultured Treponemataceae bacterium
CTAGCGTAAATAAAAAGTGTTCTAGCTCTTTATCATTGGTATTAAGGCGCTTTACCCTTACCGTTTTATTGAGATCTACTGTTGTTAAATTCTTGTCATCCATATAATACACTCTATCTGTAAACATAACAGCACCAACTAAATGTTATTTTATTCTAACATAGTTAATATACTGGATTATTCCTCTTTTGTCAATAAAAAATATAGAATTTTCCATTTTTTTATCCTCCCCCTGTGGTGGAGTTGGCAGTTCAAAGTAGCACCCGACAAGGGCAACGGGTGCTACTTCTGAGGGCGGGCTTTTCGCATTTTCCGCTAACGCAGTTTCAATTTTTCATTTCCTTTTGCCTTCTTCTATATATTACAACCACCAACAATGTTGTATTAATTAAAAAAAGCTGCCCCACTTTCGTGCGACAGCCCCTTTTTACAAACTTACTAATCCTTAAATCATTCCATCCCAACTATTTCGAATTTGAGTTTCTTCGATGCTTGGCCAGTTTGTTGTTACAGATTTTAACTCTGTAAAAAATCTTACACCATCCATACCCATTGCATGTAAATCACCAAAGAAAGAATTCTTGTGTCCTGTAAAACCAAAAACTCCTAGTGGCACCGGAATACCTACGTTAACGCCAACCATACCGCCATCAGTACGTTTTGCAAATTCACGTGCAAAAGAACCGTTTTGAGTATAGATAACGGATCCATTAGCAAATTCATTACCGTTCATAATAGCAAGGCCTTCTTCAAAGTTCTTTACTCTTTTTACACAAAGAACCGGTCCAAATACTTCTTTTGAACCAATTGACATATCTGCTGTAACGTTATCAAAAATCGTTGGGCCTATGTAGAATCCATTTTCAAATCCATCAACCGTAATATCGCGTCCATCAAGAACGAGTTTTGCACCTTCAGAGATTCCTTTTTCAATCCAGTCAAGTACAAACTTTTTGTGGTCGGCAGAAACAACCGGTCCCATTTTTGTTTTTTCGTCATAAGCAGGACCAACAACAACTTCTTTTGTTAGTTTAACCAGCATTTCTACAAATTCATCTGCAATTGCTTCTTCTACACAAATTGTAGGAAGAGCCATACAACGCTCTCCTGCACAACCAAATGCTGAGTTAATTACACTACGAATAGTTCTTTCCATCATACAGTCGCGCATAACAAGAGCATGGTTTTTTGCTTCGGTGAGAGCTTGTACTCTTTTGCCATTTGCAGCTGCTGTCTTGTATATATGCAAACCAACAGGAGTTGATCCAACAAACGATACACCTTTTATAAGTGGATGGGATAAGAAAAGCTCACTTTCATTTCGAGAGCAAGTCATAATATTTAACACTCCATCTGGTAAACCTGCTTCTTTCCAAAGATCCATAATACGCAAAGAAGTTTGCGGAGTAGAACTTGCAGCTTTTAAAACCATTGTATTACCGGTAGCAATACAAAGAGGCGCCATCCACCCCATCGGAATCATCGCTGGAAAATTCCACGGAGCAATTCCTGCAAACACACCTAGGGATTCATAATACTTAGTTGTATCATATCCTCTTGTTACATTCATAACAGCAGATCCCGTCATTAAATGCGGAATACCACAGGCGAATTCAATTACTTCTCGCACTTTAAAAACATCACCATAGGCTTCGTCAAGGGTCTTACCATGTTCAGTTGCACACAAAAGTGTTAACTCTTTCATGTTTGCATCTACAAGAGCTTTCATTCTAAATAAAACTTGAATTCTTTCACTAGGTGGAACTTCTTTCCATTTTAGATAAGCTTCATGAGCTGCTTCAATTGTTTTCTCTACCTCATCTTTCGTACAACAAGGTGCCTGAGCCATTACTTCTCCTGTTGAAGGGTTGTAACAATCCATATACTTAGCAGTTTTGGAAGTACACCATTCACCATTTGAAAAATATTGTAATTTTTTTACGTCCATATTTTATCTCCTATTTTTTTTATACTCAATGAGCCCATTTTTATTGCTGGTTGTACCACCACTTATGGAGCCTTAATCATAAATGAGCGGATAATTTTAACAAAATCGTCATATGCAGCATTAAACTGAATTAACGTCCTCCTTGTTGGAGCAAAAGTATCAAATTCTTCTACTTTCATTGCTTCAACATTGTATGCTTTTACAAAGTCTGGTAATGTATTTAGCTCATCAAGATATTTTTGTGGAACTGGCTCGTCAATGGTATTTTCAATCTTCATTTGTGGCGAATTGTTATAATATGTTTGCCACAAATAGGTAATTGTATGAATCACCTCACCACCAATAAGTTTTTCTGCATGCCAAATATTTCTGTGTGCTGCAGATAATAAAAGAGATTTATATTTTTTTTCCTTAAAAATTTGATAGGCTTTCTTAAAAACTGCAACTCCTGCATAATCTAAAGCAGGCGCTTGAATTAATCTATTTTCTTTTGCTACTGCAATTTTTAGCCAGTCATCTAGTCGGCCAACCATGATAGTTACAACAGGATTGATTTCTTCGTTACTTTTCCCTTCTTTTTCTCGACGAGCCAAACCGCGTTCGACTGCTTCAGCAACAGCTACAGCTTGTGGCACAGAAAAACTAACAGTAGCATTAATTGAGATACCTGCATAAGTAGCCTCTTCCATCGCTTTAATTCCAGCTTTTGTTGCGGGAATTTTTACTTGAATATTTTTTGCAAGCTTTCCAAATCCAATTGCTTGCTCAGCTAATTTTTCAGGACTTTGATAGAATTTGGTATTTGTCTGGATTGACAAGCGTCCTTTCCCCGTTTTTGGGTCAAAGATAGGCTCCATTACCTTAGCACCTACAACTGCAAGGTGTTCTAAAGTCATCCAAGCAATTTCATCCTCAGTCGCTTCAGGATTATTTTTTACCGCATCTTCAATAAAAGACTTATACCTATCTAAGTCTTCTTCTAAAACAGTTTTAGCAATAACAGGATTAGTTGTTGCTCCTGTTGCTCCATATGACATAGCGGAAGTTAATTCATTAATATTGCATGAATCATTCCAAAACCGCGTTGGAAACTTCTCTGTCATTTCTTGCATTTTTTTCATATATATTCCTTTTTCATTTTTTTGTCTTATAGTCTGATAATTATATTTCTACAAATCTTCCCTTTTTCACCTGATTGTTAATTTTGTCACGGTTAAAGCATTGCTGGTATAAAGAGAGCAATCTGAGGGAAGAATATTAACAAAGCAACAACAACAGCTACAATACCTAGAAAGGGACCTAGATAAGGCAAAACTTCTTTCATTTTGCTTTCAGAGATACCCATAGTAATAAATAAAACTCCTCCAACAGGTGGCGTAACACCTGCATATACTAGAACAATAACCATAATTAATGCAAATTGTATTGGATCAATTCCATATTGAATAGCAATTGGCATAAGAATTGGTGCTGTTATGATTGTTGCCGATAACGTTTCTATAAACATCCCAACAAATAACAGAAAAACTACTAACAAAAACATAATTATATAGGGACTATCAGTTAATTGTGTGAGATATCCAATTACAAAAGCCGGAAGTTTAACATATGCCACAAGCCAGCTAAAAATAGCTGCACCAGCAATTATCATCATTGCCATGGCTGTAAAGCTAGCCGCTCTAATAATAACATTCGGAATATCTTTAAAAGTATATTCTTTATATACAAATTTTCCAACTAAAAAAGAGTATACAACAGCTACTACACCTGCCTCTGTAGGTGTGAATACACCAAGAACTATTCCACCGATTATTATGATTGGCATAAAAAGAGCAAAAATTGAATCCTTAGAAGCAACCAATATTTCTTTTATACTAGAGCGCTTACTAGAACCTCTAATTCCGTGTTTTTTTGCATAAATATAAGTAATGATTCCACAGCCCAAGCCAATCATAATTCCAGGGATTACACCCGCTAAAAACAAATCTGATATTGAAATTTTTGTTAATGAAGCAAAAATAATCATTGTTAAACTAGGGGGAATAATTGGACCAAGAGAACCCGCTGTTGCTTGTAAAACAGCGCAGAATCCTCGAGGGTATCCTTCCTTTTTCATTGCAGGAATTAACATAGACCCAACTGCAGCTGTATCTGCAGCAGCAGACCCAGAAACACCGGCAAAGATTACGCTAGTTAGAATATCCACCATACCTAAACCACCTGTAACATGACCAATTACAGATTTTGAAAATTTCACCAGTCGCCTAGTAAGCCCTCCAACCTCCATAAATTCTCCTGCCAGCATGAAGAAGGGTATCGCCATCAGAGTGAAGGAATCCACCCCAGAATACATCCTCTGCGCTACAAGAAGCGTAGGAAGATTTGAAAAACCTATTATTGCTATAGAAGCACTCAACCCCATTGAAAAGGCGATGGGCACACCTAAAACTAGCAATATTACAAAAGCAACAAAAGCTATAAACATCAATTCCATAATCAATTCTCCAATAAATCACTATGTTTCTCTTTCATAGTTTTAAAATATATAACTATTTGGGATAAAACCATTAAAAGTGCTCCGATGGGAATAGCCATATTAATCGACCAAGTAGGAATTTTAAGCAACGGAGAAACTACAATAGAATTTTTCTGCATTAAAAGAATACCAAAGAAAAACATCATTATGATGAAAATCATACTCAACACAAAAGAAATAGTATACATAAGTTTCCACGGCTTTCCTTTGAGTGAATCCAATATTAAGTCAAATGCCACATTAGCTTTGCGCTCAATCGCCAAGCTCCCGGACAAGAACACACAGTAAATAAAAATAGATCTAGCGAGTTCTTCTGCCCAGGCAGCTGGAATATTAAGAACAAATCTGGCTATAACTTGATACGCAACTAATAAAACTAAAGAACAATAAAGCGAAACAATGATCACATTACGAACTTTTTGCATAAGGGTTAATACAGCCATTTATTTTCCTTATTTTACTATATAGTTATCGTAATACTCTGCATACAAAGGATCTTGACTTAAGAAATTATCAATAACCGGTTTTGCAGCTTTACGCAATGAATCTGTATCAACTTCAAAAAATTTCATTCCATTTTCAGCAAGCAGTTCTGTGTAACGTTTATCTAAGTCTGCTGTATATTTGTAAAAAACAGGTAAAGCATCAACTGCAGCTTGTCTAATCATTGCAATATCTTCTTCTGTTAATTTGTCATGAACTAAAGGTCCCATATTAATACAAGTAATACTGATTCCATGTTTTGTATAGAACCATTTTTTAGCAACCTCGAAAATTCTTACTGAGTCTGCTAAAAACTCTTTATTACCTTCCATACCATCAACAACACCAGTTTCAACGGCAGTATATGCTTCACCAGAAGGAATTACTGTTGGATTAGCTCCAAAAGCTTGGTATGTACTAACTAATATTGGATTCTCAGGAACACGAACTTTTAGTCCATCAAAACTCGCTGCATCAACAATATCTTTATCTCTAAGGATAGTATCTCTGAATGCAACAACTTCAAGCGTAAGCATTTCAATCTTTGAAATATCTAGTATTCTTTCTGTTAAAAGATCTCCCAATTCTCCCTCAACAACTGCACGTGCTTCATCTATTGTGTTGTAGTTGTATGGTAACTCTAAAATACCAATAACGGGATCATAGTTACCTAGCAACCCTGTATCAGACATAGAAAAATCTACTGTCCCGGCACCTAGGCCCTCTAATAATTCTCGCTGACCACCAAGCTGATTGTTTGGATAAATATCAATAGTAATTCTACCATTACTTCTCTCATTTACCAATCTAGCAAATTCTTGAGCAAGAATATTATTAGAATCTGTCTCTGATAAGTGGTGAGCTAATGTTAAAGTAACAGCACCATCCGAAGCAGTCGAAGCATCATTTTTACTACACCCAACCACCATTAAACTTAAAACCAACAATAATACAATAATTCTTTTCATCGTATCCTCCTTAATTTTTTTATTGGTTATTTATTTATACCCCGGTATATGCTAAAAACCCGCCGTCTACAGGTATAGTAGCACCGGTTATAAAACCACTTTGCTCACTATCTAACAAGAATAGTATTGTTCCTAACAACTCTTTTGGTAACCCAAACCTTTGCATAGGTGTTCTTTCTAAAATTTTTTTGGCTCTCGGCAGCATTTCTCCACTTTCAGTATACCAAAGTTGTCTTGTTTGTATTGTATCAAAAAAGCCAGGGGCAACTGCATTTACACGAATATTTGTATGAGCCAAATAATTTGCAAACCATTGTGTAAAGTTTCCCACAGCAGCCTTTCCTGCACTATACATTGGAATTTTTGTTAGAGGAGTATACGCATTCATTGATGAAAAATTTATAATTGCACCTTCTTCTCCGCTTAACATATATTCAGTAAAAACCTGTGAGGGAAAAATAGTACCGAAAAAATTTAAATCCATAATTTTTTGTAAGTTTTCTTGTGGTAAAGAAAAAAATGAACTCTCCGAAGAATCTGGTTCAAAATACTCTGTTGCAGTTGTTGCTAAAGGACTATTTCCACCGGCTGCATTAATCAAATAATCAATTTTACTGTATTCAGCTATTACTTTTTTTGCTGCTCCTCTTAAAGACCCAGTATCTAACACATTGCATACGCAAGTCATAACCTTCCCTTGCTTATATGAATCAAGCTCTGTCTTTAGTATATCTAGCCTCTCTCCATTTAAGTCACAGATAGCAACATTAGAACCTTCTTGAACTAGTTTTTTAGCAATTTCGGAACCTAAAATCCCTGCTCCTCCAGTGATTACAGATGTCTTACCAAAAACACTTTGCATATTTTACTCCCAATCTATTATTACTTTTCCAACATTTGGCAAGCCTTGACCCAAAAGATCAACGGCCTCAATAACATTATCACAAGAAAACGAATGAGTTCTTACAAGCTCTGGATGTAAAAGGCCTTTTTCCATCCAATCAATGACCTTAGGAAACTGTCCTGTTTGTTGTCTGGAGCCAGCAATAACTAATTCTTTTTTAGTAATATCAAGTTGTGAAATCGCTGATGGATTAGGATTAAAACCTACAACAACAACTGTCCCTGCACTAGAAGTCAGTTGAACAGCTTCTTCAAAAGTTCTTTGCGTACACGCAGAGTCAATTGAAATATTCACCATCCCATCACCAGTAAATTTTTTCAGCTCTTCTTTCATATCAATTTTACTTGTATTTATTGTATGAGCAGCACCTATTTTTCTTGCTTTTTCGAGTTTTTCATCTGCAATGTCTGTTACAATACATCGCACATTATAAATATGTGTCAAGACATCAACCACCGTCAACCCTACTGTCCCTGCTCCTATAATTAATGCTATATCGCCTTCTAAACAATTTGACTTAGTTGTTATTTGCCCTGCTATAGAGTAGGGCTCTAATAAAACTGCATCTTCAAGCGCAATAGATTTAGGAACAGTATACGCTTCCTCTTCATTTACAACAATATATTCACAAAACACACCATCAGCTGAGGTTCCTCTTGAACGCAACGAACTACATGCATTATCTCGGCCTTTTTTACAAGCATAGCACGAACCACAAGATATGCCTACTTTAACAACAACATGACTGCCAAGAGCATGCTCTTTTACATCGCTGCCAACACCAACAACTTCTCCTATCAATTCATGTCCAATTATTTTAGGAAAACTGGATACTACAAGTGTTCCATGAATAAAATGTAAATCACTCCCACATATGCCAGTTTTCAATATTTTGATTTTTATTTGACATCCCTCATATATCTGAGGTTCTTCAATATCGTAGTATTTTAAGTTTTTAATTGCTTCAGCAACAACTGCTTTCATTTCTTCCTCTCTTTTAGTCTTATTGTCTGACAATATGATTATACCATAGATTTTCTTTCTGTCAAGCTTTTTTTTCATTTTTTGCTTATTTATATTACGAATATTTTACATAGACCTTGAATTTTATCATTCTTGTTGTTAAAATACAGTGAGTTGATTTATATTAAAACTCGCACATCTATACTGGTTTGAGGTATAAAGAATTTCAAGAATCATTGCATGGAAAAATTATGGATATTACCAAAGTAGAACAAAAAACAGTCGTCAACCAGATTATGGAAAGCTTAAAAGAACTTATTACCCAAGGAAAGATAAAGCCTGGTGATAAACTGCCAACAGAGACAGAGCTGGCAGAAAAATTTGGTGCAAGCAGAGCTTCGGTTAGAGAGGCGATAAAAGTTTTTAAATATATTGGCGTTTTTGATTCCCAGCCAAAAACGGGAACAGTGCTAAATAATTCTTCAAGCATTTCAAAAGAAGCATTAACATGGACGTTTTTATTGGCAGACCACAATATTAGAGAGATCCTTTCTATTAGAAAAATTATTGAGCAAGAAGGATGGGTCTCTATTTGCACTAACTTTAAGAAAAAAGATCCTGATGCAATTGAAGCTGTAAAAAAGCTTGAGCAAAGTATTGTTGAAATGGAAAATGCAGTTTCCAATAATGACAAGGTTGCAACACATGCTGCAGATTTCAATTTTCATAAAATAGTAATCGATTACACAAAAAATAATTTGCTTATCTCTCTTTTTGAAACCCTTAGCTCTTTTACACACGAAGAGATGAGCCAGTGCCATATATATCTGAACAACACTAACAGCATGAGAAAACATTTAGTAAAAGTACACAGAAAAATGTATCATTCTATTTTTTTAAATGATATTCCTTTTACCTTATCTCTTTTCCAAACTCATATAGATGAAACGTTAGAAATGGTACTTGATGTTAGGCATGCAACTACATCCTAGAAGAATATGTTTTACAATAAGTCCTGTCACTATCCATCAAATCACTTTATTTTGCCTTCTTCTATATATAACAAGCACCAACAATGTCGTCATTAATTCTGCAAAAGGAATAGAAAGCCACATACCATTCAACTCAAACAGTTTTGTCATCAGAACAATTCCTAACAAAATAAACACAAAAGTTCTTGAAAATGAAATAAGAGCGGATGTTTTTCCATCTGAAAGAGCCGTAAAATGACTTGAAGCAAATATATTTATCCCCGAAAACAAAAATCCAAATGAAAACAACCTCATGCCAAAGCGGATCATTTCATAAACAACCGTACCATTTTCTGCAAAAGCATAAGCAACTAAATGAGATCCGAAGAAAGATATTCCAAACATCACAATTGAGGTCACTATAACAAAAGAAAAGCACATTCCCTGTATTTTTCGCAAATATTGCTCATTCTCTGCACCATAATGATAACTTATTACAGGAGCTACCCCCATTGAAAAGCCAATAAAAAGCGCAACAAATACAAATTGTGCATACAAAACTGCGGTAAGAGAAGCAACCCCGTCAGATCCTGCATAGCGCATCATTAATAAATTAAACACTAATGTTGTAACTGCTCCCGAGAGATTAGTTACCATCTCAGAAGATCCATTCGCACAAGCCTTTTTTATTGGCCAAAGCGCTGCTAAAGGAACAGTGAAATGTATTCCTGCTTTGTTTTTCATAAAGAATACCAACCCTGCGATTGCCGGAATACAAGAACCCAACCCTGTTGCTAGAGCAGCTCCTGCAATACCCATATCAAGAGGAACAATAAAAATATAGTCAAAAATAATGTTAAAGGCACCGGCTGCTAATGTTGTAATAAGGCCTAATGTAGGCTTTCCTGCAGTTATAAAAAAGCTCTGAAATATAAACTGTAAAATCTGTGCTGGAGTAAACAACAAAAATATCCGAACATAGGCAACCCCGTACGGTAGAAGAAGTTCATCTGCTCCCAAAAGTCTCACCAATGGTTCTGTAAAAATATATACAACTACTGAGACAATTACTATAAATAAAACAATTATAAGCGTCAGAAGAGAAAAAACCTTACTGGCCTCCCTGTCTTTTTTTTGTCCAAGCATAGCACCAACAAGGGCGCTGCCTCCCGTTGCAACCATAAAGCCTACTGAGCCAAACAATTGCTGTAAGGGATAGATGATATTTATTGCAGAAAGCGCATCGGTATTTACAAACCTTGCAACAAAAAGTCCGTCTACAATTGTGTACGATGAAATAAAAATCATCATTATAGTTGATGGGAACGCATATCGTAAAAGCCCTCCAAAGGTAAACTCTGTTCCTATTTTATTATCACTCATTATCTTTACCTTCCTTTTTAAACTCCAGCGTATCGTTTTCTTTTTCAAGTTGCTTGGTAAAATATTTCAACACATCAAAAAAAATATCTACTTCTTTCTCGCTGAACTTTCTTTCAGTTTTCTCTATGATTTTTTCAAAAATTTGATCGCTTTCTTTCCAAGCTGTTTTCACAGCATCCGGAACACGTATGTAATACACCCGTTTATCATCTTTGCATTGTTCTCGAACAATGAGACCTTGTTTTTCAAGTTCATTCATCTTTAATGTAACGGCAGACTTTGTTAAGCCCAGCATCTTAGCTATATCACTTATGGTATTGTATTCAGAGAATGAAATAATTGATAAATACTTTCTAGTACTATATGAAAGCTTTGAAAAAAACGAGCTTTGTGTTTGTATTTTAAAATCATGTATTTCCATCTCTTTTGTATACTTTAAGAGTAACTTGTCATGCTTGCTCATACACAGTCCTTTTTAGTTAAGAAAATCAAACTATTTAGTTAAGTTTTCTTAACTAAAATATATTAAAACAAGTTTTTTGTCAAGAGATATTTTGTAATGTTTTCATTTTAACCAATTGACACCATAAGTGTCGCTTAATATAATGGTATATAAATTCAAATTAAAAAGAGAAAGCAATGTTTAGTTGGATAAACTTTATTCTATATGCCACAGTAACTTCCATTACTCCAGGCCCAAATAATATAATATGCATGACAAACGGAAGACACCAAGGATTAAAAAAATCTCTTCCATTTTGCTTTGGTGTTATTATTGGTGTTTTTATTCTTCTGCTTATAAGTGCATGGCTAGGAAGCACAATTAGTAATTTGATACCAACAATTAGACTTCCTATGACTATTATTGGAGCTATCTATATCCTTTACTTAGCTTTTAAAACACTAACCAGTAAAGGCGAAATTATCGAATCCAAAAATCAAATAAGTCTTTATATCGGAGTAATTCTGCAGTTTGTCAATCCAAAAGCGTACTTATATTCTATTATGTCAATGGAACTGTACATATTGCCCTACTTCAAAGGCGACACGCTAGCAATTATTTCTTTTGCTCTCATACTTATAGCAATCACTTTTTTTTCAACTCTTTGTTGGACTGTATTTGGAACACTTTTTGAAAAGCTTTTTTCTAAATATGCGAAAATAACCAATACTATTATGTTCCTCTTACTTATTTATTGCGCAGTAAGTTTGTTTTTTTAGAGTCCACGTCTACAAAAAATAGAGCTCTTGCAAATATTGGCTTAACATGCTATTATGGTGTACATTTTGCTTAGCACAATTAAAGATTCTATGAATAGAGGATTGAATTTTGTCAAACCAAACTTTCGACTTAGGCAAAAAAATTTTTTTTCTAAATGCACCTCCTGAATTTCAAGATATTGTCATACCTATGCTTTCATCTGCGGGATACGAAATATACCTTCTTACAAGCTATAAACATGCAAAAGCTATATTAAAGGAATACCCCGATTCTGTGTTTTATGTATGTATTGACCAAGAACTACTAATCGATCAATGGTATAATTATGTATCGAGCTTTGCAACGGAACCTGATTTTTCCAATGTAATAATAGGAATTATGGCTACATACGCAGGGAAAAACGAAAAAAATCACTTTTTATTAAATACGCTAATCCCAGGTGGATTTGTATCGCTGAACCAAGAACCTGTTGTTATTCACGATTATATACACAGCATTCTATTAATAAATAATGCAAAAGGAAAACGAAATGTTGTAAGAGCATACTGCGAAGATCAGAAAAATATTTTTGCAACTTACCAAATTAAAGGTCATAAATGTCCTTTGAAAATTAGCAATATTAGCTCTGCAGGATTACTATGCATTGCTCCGAAAACACTTGAATCTCTTTTTCCGCAAAGCAAACGATTATCATCATTTGCAATTTCTTTAATAGGGCAAATTATTGAATGCGATGTAACAGTATTTCGAACCTACACAGATGAAAACAATTTATTCATAGTTCTACTATTCGCAGAAGAACTGTCATACATCAAAAAAGCCTCAATAGATATGTATGTACGAAACCTGCTCCAAGAAAGAATAAATATAAAAATCAAAACGCTTCAGCATGATGAGGATGATTATACCGAAAGACAAATATCTGCTGTAGGAGATGAATCCGACGAAGCATTTTTAATTTCTCTAGACAGTGAAAAATTTCGCTTTGACAGTGAATAAAAAATTAATACACCGCTTCGGTTCAAGTCCCTTTTTTCAGTTGGGCATTAAAAAAGCACACAACGCAACATATAACAAGATTTAACAATTGCGACAGGACGTCGCTACACTGTATAATTACACGACGTTTTTAACGAAGTTAAAAACTCGATAGTAAAAATTGGCAAGGACGCCAATTTTTACGACGCCAACTGTGGGACTTCTTTTTTCTTCATACTTCCCTGCATTCGAAAAAAGCCGCCTTCGCATCTGCCGCCGACTTCCTGTCGGCTTTTCCTCACCTTCGTTCGGCGATGCTCGGTTCAAGTCCCTTCCTTTCAGTTGGGCATTAAAAAAGCACACCTTACGGTGCACTTTTTTAGCCAACTGTGGGACTTCTTTTTTCTTCATACTTCCCTGCATTCGAAAAAAGCCG
>CAYJOZ010000036.1:0-2639 GCA_964371925.1 uncultured Treponemataceae bacterium
AATTACCTAAAACACTATTTCCAATACTTCTTCAATTCTCGAAACTGGATGAAAAGTTATGCCTTTTTTCACATGATCTGGAATATCATCTAAGTCACGTTCATTTGCTTTTGGAATAATAACATGTTTTATACCATTCCTCCTCGCTGCAACGGTTTTCTCTTTAAGTCCGCCAATTGCCAAAACTTGTCCCGTTAATGAAAGTTCTCCCGTCATTGCTATGTTTTTCTTAATAGGTTTATTTTTTAACAAAGATAGTAGTGTTGTAACCATAGTAATACCAGCAGAAGGCCCATCTTTTGGTGTAGCTCCTTCTGGGATGTGCAGGTGAAGTGTGTTTTTGTTAAAAAACTCTAAGTCTTTTATTTCATTGGATAGGGCATAAGAACGCACCCATGACATCGAAATACTTGCAGATTCTTTCATAACATCACCCATTTGGCCTGTTAGTTTTAAACCTTCTTTCCCTGGAACACTTATAGCTTCAAGTAAGAGTGTGTCGCCACCCATACTTGTCCATGCTAGTCCAATGGCTGTTCCTGGTAGTTCAGCCTTTTTCTTGTCATCTTCTTCACTAAAGCGCGGTTTTCCCAGATACTTTGTTATATCTTCAATTGCGGGTGTAAAAGGCTGCTTTAACAATTCTTTTAGTTCTTTTTCCTTTGATTTTTCTTTCTCAGAAACTACCCTTGTTGGAGGGATAAGTTTTGTTTTTTCAGTTCTATTTTTTTCAATGTTGCTTATCGCTTCTTGCTTTTCAGCAACCATGTCTATTTCAGCATTATATAACTCTTGTGCTTTTTCGAAATCTTTTTGTGCTTGCTCACGTATGTCGCCAAGTTCATCAAAAATGCTCAAAATAGATGGCTGTGTGATGAGCTCTGTTGCATATTTTCTATGAATCTTATCGAGATTTTTTTCAAAATTACGCACACCCGCTTCACGGGCATATGAGTTGGCAATGTATAAAAGTGTTTTTGCATCATACCTAACTTGATTCTTTGAAAGCCCATTTTTTTCAAGACTTTTTGGTACCAAGTATTTTTTTGCAATTGCTACTTTTTCTTGCGCAATGTACCCAGATAGATGGATAATTTCAGCTCGGTCTCTAAGAGGTGACGGTATACCTTCTAATGTATTTGCAGTGAGAATAAATAAAATATTTGATACATCAAACGGTACATCAAGATAGTGATCTCTAAAATCTTTATTTTGTTCTGGGTCTAATACCTCTAATAATGCACTAGAAGGGTCTCCTTGATAACTTTTTCCCATTTTATCAATTTCATCAATCATAAATACAGGTGCTTTCGATTTAACTATTTTTAACCCTTGAATTATTTTTCCCGGCATTGCCCCTACATAGGTTCGTCGATGTCCTTTTATTTCAGCTTCATCACGCATACCGCCAACTGAAAAACGGAAAAAAGGCTTGTTCATAGCCTTGGCAATAGAATGTCCAATACTCGTTTTTCCAACACCTGGAGGTCCTACAAGCAATATAATTGATCCTTTGCTATCATTTTTAAGCTTGCGTACAGCTAAATATTCTATAATGCGTTTTTTTACATCTTCTAGGCCATAATGGTCATCATCAAGTACTTTTTTTGATTTTGTTAGACTGTAGTTTTCAGGCTCAGGGTTTAACCATGGCAAGGCAAGAATGGTTTCTAAATATGTTCTGGTAATCATGTAGTCACTTGAGTGAGGGTCCATGAGATTAAATTTTTCAAGCTCATTGGTAACAGCTTCAAGCACTTCGCCTGTAAAATTAAAGCTCTTTATTTTAGCTTTAAACTTTATGTAATCTGAAGACTTGCCATCTCCAGAAAGACCAAGTTCTTCTTTTATTGTTTTTAACTCTTCTCGTAAAAAGTATTCTCGCTGGTTTTTTTCTATCTTATCATTTAGTTCTAATTGAATTTTCTTTTGTATTCGCAAAAGTTCTTGTTCTTTTTTTATAAATACTAAAACTGTTTCCATGCGCCGAGGAATATTTTGCATTTCTAATATTCTTTGTTGATCTTCTTTTTCAATGTTTAAGATAGATGCAATAAAGTCAGCAATTTTTCCTGGATGATCTATATTAATCATGTTTAGCCGCATTTCCTCAGAAAATAACGGGTTGTTTTCTGATATTTCTTTCATCTCACTGATGAGTGTACGTGTAAGCGCCTTAACCTTAAAACTTTTTTCTTCTTTATCATCGAGATAATTTATTGCTGCAATAATTGGCGAAGTTGCATTTATGGGCTCGATTAACTTAAATCGGCGAAGTGTTGAAATAAAGATATTTACACCACCATCAGGGAGATTTATCTTTTTAATTATTCTTGCAACTGTTCCTACTGCATGTAAATCAGAAAAGTTTGGTTTTTCTGCTTCATTTTTTAATAGTACAATCCCGATGTGGCCGCCGTCGGCATATGCTTCTTCTACAACCTGTACATCTTCTTGGGAACTAATCATTAAAGGTGTAAAGATACCAGGGAAAATTGGGCGGCCTTGGATTGGCAGTATTCGCATTGTGTTTGATAGTGTTTGCTCAACTGGAATTATTATTTTTTCGGACATACATGCTCCTGACTATTATTTTTATCCGCAGATTACACAGATTACGCAGATTTTAGTATGTGTAC
>CAYJOZ010000036.1:2649-12363 GCA_964371925.1 uncultured Treponemataceae bacterium
AACTTTTCATCGTTGTAAATGCATATCCGGGTTAGAATATGTTAGAAATTTATTATACTAAATATAACTAAATTTAAAATGAAAAACAAGCGAATTTGTGAATATTTTATAATTTTATAGGAGTATATAACCACAGATTTCGCAAGAATTAATAGGATTTCTATTGTAACGTCCTATGTAATTTATTAAAAATATAAAGGTATAAACATGCTAAAAACATACATGTTTTTGCTTGTATTATTTTGGTGGTATTTGCAATAAAGATTTAATAGTCAAAAATAAAAATTTGTGCCATTCTTGCGTAATTCTTGCGGTTTACTTATGTATTTACTACTCATTGTAAAATTAATCCTTATATGCTATTATATGGGTATGAAAAATTCTTTGGTCTCCTCGGGCGTAAAGCTTTCAATTCTTACTCTTATATCAAGACTTTTAGGTTTAGTTCGTGAAATGACAAAGGCCCATTTTTTAGGAACCTCTTCTCTCGCGGATGCTTTTGGGATAGCATTTATGATTCCTAATTTGCTGCGAAGGCTTTTTGCAGAAAATTCAATTTCAATTGCATTTATACCTACATTTAAATCATATCTCGAAGATAAATCAATCGAAAAAAATACAGTTAATCAATTTATATGCGCTACATTTACACTTGTAAGCTTTCTAACGGCAGTTGTAGTAACAATAGGAATAATTATAACTCCTTATATATTGCCGTTTTTTATTGATGATGCTTCGTCTGCAATTCTCGATGAAATGACATTGCTTACGCGTATTATGTTTCCGTATCTTTTTGTCATATCAATTGCAGCCCTTTTTCAAGGTATCTTAAATGGGTTAAAGATTTTTGCACCTTCTGGTTTTACTCCAATTTTGTTTAACATTTGTGTAATAGGCGCGACCTATGTATTAACACCATTCTCTGATAATCCTGCTAGGGCAATGTCTATTGGGGTAATGATTGGTGGAATAATGCAAGCCTTATTTCAACTACCTTTTGTGCTAAAAAAAGGCTTCTTTCCTATGTTTACAAGCGTGAGAAGGGCATTTAAGAACCCTGGTACCAAGAGAGTTTTGACTCTTATTGCACCGACTGTTGCAGGTATGGCTGTATATCAATTAAACGATGTAGTTTCTACTATTTTGGCTGGTAGGCAAGGAGAGGGTATTGTTTCTAGTTTGCAATATTCAATTCGTTTGCAAGAGTTAATACTTGGTATTTTTGTGGTTACTATTGGTACGGTCATTCTGCCAGATTTATCAAGCTTTGCTAAAAAGAAAGAGTGGCAATCCTTTAATGAAATATTACTAAAATCAACGCATATTATTGCTCTTGTAACTATTCCAATAACTTTTTTTGCCTTGCTTTTCGGTGAAAATATTATTAGGCTTGTGTATGAGTCAAATCAATTTAGTGATGAGTCTGTGATGCTAACACTAAACGCTTTTATTTTTCATATTGCAGGGCTTTATTTTATTGGCTTGAATCGAATCATAGCACCGGCATTTTACGCGCAGCAGAATACAAAGCTTCCTACCCTTGCTGGAATGATTGGGTTTGGAGTTAATATACTTTTTGCTATTGTTTTAGTACAATTT
Organism: uncultured Treponemataceae bacterium; assembly: GCA_964371925.1. Lineage (GTDB taxonomy): Bacteria > Spirochaetota > Spirochaetia > Treponematales > Treponemataceae > CAYJFX01. The sequence continues at coordinate 4,249 of CAYJOZ010000036.1, forward strand.
ATGAGTGGTGGTGGAATAGCACTTGCGTTAAGTTTAGCTAGTTTTATTAATACTATTATGCTTTTTATATTCTTGCGCAAAAATGCTTATATAGTTTTAAAGAAGCTTTTAGTATCTAATTTCTGTTACGCATTAAAGCTGATTGTTTTTTCGGCAATAGCATCAATTTCGGTATACTTTGTAAAAGACTTTCTGTTTAATTTTTTTCAATCCTATCACCGTTTTATTGCGCAAGGCGTTCCATTATTTCTTTGTGCACTTTTATTTGGTGCTATTGGTGTTGTTCTATTAATTATTAGCAAAGACACACTAGTTATTTCGGTTTTACGAAAGCGTAGATAGTATCCATTATTAAATGGATGATGAGAAGTTTCATTATGCATAATTGTGAATGCTTAGTTACTTTTTACAAAAATTGTTTTTCTAAAAATTATAAACAAAAGTAGCGATGTTAGAGCTGAAAGCATATCACTTATTGGTTCCGCTGCTAGCACACCCCAAAAACCCCAGTCAGTTACTCGGGGCAAAATAAGTGCTAACGGTGTGAGTAGGATTATCTTACGTAACATTGCAAGAAACACAGAAATTTTAGCTTTTCCGGTGGCAACAAACGCTTGCTGACAAGACATTTGTATCCCCATAAACGCCATTGCAAAAATATAAAGCCGTAAAGCATTTGCACCAAGGCTAATTAAAGCGGCGTCATCTGAAAAAAGACCAATAAATGCTTGTGGAATAACAAGGATTATGGCTACAATGCCGGTTGAAAAAATGCAATTAATAATAAGCAACCATTTGAATGTTTCTTTTGCTCGAGATACGTTATTTGCGCCATAATTATAGCTGATTATAGGTTGAGCTCCTTGTCCAAGTCCTATTAACGGTAAAAAGACTATTTGCATAAGACTATAAAATATAGACATTAACGCAACATGCATGTCTCCACCATAAAGCTGCATGCTTTTATTAAATACAAGTTGTATAAGGCTTTCAGTTGAGTGCATAATAAATGTAGAAATACCTAAAGAAAAAATTGCTTTAAGTATTGATTGAGACAGCATGAGGTTAGATTTTCTAATTCGAAGAAAACTCTTTTTGCTAATGAAAAAGCATAGTACCCATGTTGCAGATACTGCTTGGCTAATAACGGTAGCTAACGCAGCACCTCTCACCCCCATATCAAAATAAAAAATAAAAATTGGGTCTAAAATAATATTTAATATACAGCCAATCAATACTGTCAACATGCTTGTTTTTGCAAAGCCTTGGTTTGTGATGAAAATATTTAAGCCTAGTGTTATTTGCACAAAAATAGTTCCTAACAGATAAATAGATAAATATCCCGATGCATATTCTATGGTTCTTTCACTAGCTCCAAATGCAAATAACAGTGGTTCTCTGAAAATATAAAAAGTAACTGTGAGAATTAAGGATGTAATGAAAATAAGTGTTAGTGCATTTCCTAATAATTTTTCTGCTGTTTTAGTATCTTTCGCACCCATTGCAATTGCTGCTCTGGTTGCACCTCCAACGCCAATAAGTGCGGCAAATGCTATTATTAGTGAAATTATTGGCAAAGAAACTCCTAACCCTGCAAGAGCTAGTGAACTGGCTTCTGGTATACGCCCAACGAAAATTCTGTCAACAACATTGTACAATAGTTGAACAATTTGGGCTAATACGGTTGGTATAGCCATTTTCAATATTAATGGCACTACGGGAGTAGTTTCTAAGTGATTTTTTTCCATAAGCAATTATATAGAGAATAAAAATTTCAGTCAAGCATCAATATCAGGAAGCTTAATTGGGGTATGAAGGGCAGCAACGCCTAATTCCATATTAAACCTTTTTTCCGAGCCAATAGTAGTAATTGGGCCATGGCCAGGAAAAATTACTGTTTTGTCGTTGTGTATGAACAACTTTGTTTGAATATTTGTAATTAACAATTTTTTTGCATAAGGGTTTGTAGTGGAACCAATGGTACCTGCTAAAAGTGAATCTCCTGTAAAAAGGGTATTTTCAATTTTATATGCCATTGAGTCTGGAGTGTGTCCTGCAATTGAAAAATAGGTAATATTGAGTGAAGCTACCTTTAATAATCCATCTCCCTTCAATACAATTGCATCTTTTATTAGTAACTCTGAATAGGCAGCGTACACCTTTGGTTGGTATATCTTCTGTAATGTTGAAAGACCTTCAGCTAATGAATCATGGCTATGTGTAATAAATACAGCGACAACAGTATAGTTATCTGCTTCAATATGTTCTAACATTTTTGGTGTAATGATTCCGGGATCAATGATTATTGCTTCTTTCGTTGTTGTGTTTATAACTATATATGAATTATAGCCACTTCTTGAATTACGATGGTTGTAAATTTTCATAGTCTCTTTCCTTTGTAATCAAGTATATTTTGATCTTCTGAATCAAACCAAGCTTCACGAGTATTAGACGACTTAAAAGAAACGTTCTTTTGCTTACTTTTGAAGAAACATGTTTTTTTTATATTACAGTTTTGAAAAGTGGTATCATTAAAATCTGACGAAATAAAAGAACTTGCATATAAATCCGAATCATCAAAAGATGTCGCATACGTTGCGATACCATTAAAATTATCATTTAAAAGGTCGGAATTTGAAAAAGATGTATTTGAAAAAGTTGAGCCTGCAAAAGAAGTAAATTGAATACTTGACTCTGACATATCACAATCAATGATGAGTGAATATTCAAAAAGGCACATTCTCATTCTGCAATGATCAGCTTTTATATTCTTAAAAGTACAATTTTGAAAGTTACACCCATAGAATCGCTTATTAGAAAAATCTTCATTTTCAAAGTGAATATTTTCAACGGTCAAGCCGACTATTTTTTGAGTGCTGATTATATGGCTTTTTATCTCTTCTTTGGAGAGCGTTGAATTTTCAAACATTGTGCCTTCTCCTGTTTTTATCGATATTCTATTATATCATGAAAAGGTAGATGCGACAAGCAGTTGCAACTAATGTGTCACACTATGGATAACTGTTGATCTCAATATAGATTGTACGATAATAAAGCAAAAAATGCTGATATTCTTACGCATAAATTGACCATTGCAGCCTTGAACATATTAGTGTAAAGGAGTATGATATAGTATGTGTTTTAAATGTGGTTCAACGCTTAACATATCTTATCCTATTTCAAGAAGCGAAGTCTGCCCGAAGTGTGGCTCAGATGTGCGTTGTTGCAAAAATTGTAATCATTATTTCAAAGGGGCTCATTATGATTGCCACGAGACTGTTGACGAGTTGATAGTCGAAAAAGAGAGAGCTAATTTTTGTGATTGGTTTTCGCTAAAAACAAAAACTGGAAATGATACTAATAATTATGGTAAGAAAATTGATGCAAAAGCACAGTTTAATTCACTTTTCGGAGATTAATCTTGGCTCAGAATATTGATTTTATTTTTATAGACTCAGGAACTGGCGGCTTGCCGTACATGCAATATCTTGTAGAAACAGCACCAAGTGCAAAATGTGTATACTTAGCTGATACAAAAAATTTCCCTTACGGAGAAAAGACCTTTGGCGAAATTACTATGGCTGCTAGCATTGCGCTACAAACTATTCTTGAAAAATACACCCCACGTGCTGTTGTTATTAGTTGTAATACTTTAACAATAGTTGCACTAGATTTTTTTAGAAAAAGATTTCCTAATATATCGTTCATAGGGACTGTACCTGCGATAAAAATTGCGGGAGAATATTCAAAAAATAAGCGTGTTGGATTACTTGCAACAAATAGAACAGTGGAAAGTGATTATGTTAAAAAGTTAATACATGATTTTGCTTCTGACTGTGATATTATTTTTAGAGGTGATCCAGAATTGATTAGCTTTATTGAAAATTCGTTCTTTTTTGCAAGTGATGCACAAAAGGAAGATGCTGTACGCCCTGCAATTGACTTTTTTAAACTGGCAAAGGTTGATACTCTTGTTTTAGGCTGCACGCATTTTTTGCACATAGTTGATATTTCAGAAAAACTTGCTTTTCCAAATATTAAGATAATCGATTCGTGTGCTGGGGTAGTGAAGCAAGCACTACGGGTTGCCCCAGTAAATGATACTAATGCGAATGAATCATTTGTACCTTTATTTTATGTAACTGGGCACGATGCAAATCAAGATGATGGCGTGTTTCAAGAACGGTATCAATCTATAGCTAATAAAATGAAGATTAGATACGGTGGAATAATCACAAATTACTAAGTAATAGTTACTATTAACCTATTAAAAAGAAAAAACTATTTCGTCCACCACCAAAAAGCTTTGTTCATAAAAAATATTCATTTTATATAAAAGTTCGTAGTAGACGTAATAGTTTTATAACTTGTGACAGGTTAATTCGTAATTTGTAAATCGTAATTAGGAATTATCTAACACAGCATAGATTTCTTTTTCAATACTATCGCAAAGCGCGCTAGCAGTTTTCTTTGCATCTTCAAGTGTCGTGGTAATTGGCTCTACACAATTAATATAGAACTTAATTTTTGGTTCTGTTCCACTAGGCCTAGCGCTCACAACGGTTCCACCTTCAAGGAAAAACTGAAGTACATTGCTAGAAGGTAGGTCAATCTTTGCCTTTGCACTTGGATTAGCTGGGGCGAACGTATTTCCTTCTCCAACATCACGAATCATTTTTACTGTTTTTCCGCCAAGAGTTTTTAAGCCTTCTGAGCGCAGTTTTGCCATAAGGTTTTTCATGGTTTGTGTTCCCGATGAACCTAAAAATTCTTTTGCTATTGCTCTATCTTCATTATATCCATATTCTGTGTAAAGCTGGTCAAGTCTCTCAAGAAGGCTTAGTCCTTTTGATCTCCAGTAAAGGGTCATTTCTGCGCACATTGCTGCAGCTGAAACTCCATCTTTATCTCGAACATCTGTCTCCACATTGTAGCCATAACTTTCTTCGAATCCAAAAATATACTCTTTTCCTGTTTTTGTTTCAAAGTCGCTCATTACTGATGCAATCCATTTGAAACCTGTTAAACATTCTTCTAAGTAGATGTTGTTCTTTTTTGCTAAAGCATCAACCATTGGAGATGTTACAATTGACCGAATTATTCCAGGGTTCTTTGGCATTTTTCCAAGTTCTTTTCTTGAAAGAATGATATAGTCAGTTAGTAGAACACCCATTTGGTTTCCTGTAATTAGCACATAGTTACCATTTTTATCTGGAACAGCTGAACCGAAACGGTCTGCGTCTGGATCTGTTGCCATTACGACATCAGCTTTTTCTTCTTTTGCCAACTCTATGGCCATTTTGAGAGCAGGTGCTTCTTCTGGATTTGGTTTTGCAACTGTTGGGAAGTTTCCATCTGGGCTTCTTTGTTCTGGCACTGTAATTACCGTTAGACCCAAATCTCCTAATACTTTTTCAACATGCATTGCACCTGTTCCATGTAAGGGTGTGTATACTACACGTACTTCTTTTGCTTTTTCTTTTATAAGCTCAGGTCGGAACAGCTGACTTTTGCACATATCCCAGTATTTATCATCAATTTCTGAATCTATCATCACAAGCTTGCCTTGAGCAATTGCTTCCTCTTTAGAAATTGTTTTTACTTCCGCTACTTTATTTACTTCTTCAATGATTCCTACATCATGAGGCTCTGTTACTTGCGCACCATCTAGCCAATACGCTTTATAGCCATTATATTGAGGTGGGTTGTGTGATGCAGTTACAACAACTCCTGTAACGCAACCTAGCTCTCTGATTGCATAGGATAATTCTGGAGTAGGGCGTAGGCCAGTAAAAAGATATGTTTTAAATCCGTTTGCACAAAAAATAAGCGCCGCTGCTTCTGCAAAAACATCTGAGTATCTTCGTGAGTCGTATGCAATAACAGCAGAAAGGGTGCCATCTTTTGCCTTTTCAGGTAGGGCTTTAATGCAGTAGCTGGCAAGTCCTTGTGTCGCCTTATTAATCATGAGTGTGTTCATGCGGTTTGTTCCGCCACCAATTACACCTCTCAATCCACCTGTGCCAAATTCAAGACTTTGATAAAATCTGTCTTCTAATTCATCCATGTTATCTTTTGCAATCAAATCAACAACTTCTTGTTTGAAACCTTCGTTTTTTTCCTCTGCTATGTAATCATTAGCATGTTTTAAAATGTCGTCTTTATTCATTATAAACTCCTAAAATTATATCATTAAAATTCCAAATACAATAAAAAATTGTGCTGCTAAATAGGTAAGCATTACGATAAATCTATGCATCGGGAATGGTTTTACAAATATAGTATGTGCAAGTAAAGAATCTGAAATTAGAAAAAAAGTACTACCAATAAAAAGCATTAATATATTGGGAGGAACTGAAGAAAAGCTACCTTGAAAAAGGTATCCCGCAAATAAAAAAAGTGTAACTGCATGTATGGTTGCTAGAACAGAAGCATATGCAATAACAGCAATTCCCATCCCACCTTTTTGTCTTTTGTTACAGAACCATGAAAAGAAAATGACTAATAAATAGAAAACTACGGCTATAATGAGAAAAGGGATTGGCAGTGGTGGCAATGTAACAGTAGAGAAAACTATGATTAGATAAAAAACATGTCCTAAAAAGAAAGAAACTAAACCACGTATAAAACTTTGCACTTTATGTTGATTTAATAAATATACATCACCCATGCCACCAAAAATAATTGCAAGCGACAAAAGAACGGTATTTTGCTGTAATACAGATTGATTTTTTGATACTGCAGTGAAACCCCAAGCTGCAAAAAGTAGCATAGGCATAAGGAGGGCTTTTGAGATATTTGCTTTCTTGTTGCTGCCAACAAAACAAGCATAGAGATGAAACAACGATATTCCAAAAAATGGAATACACCAAAGCAAAAAAGTTATATCCATATAAAAAGTATACTATATTTTATTGAAATAGTAAATCGTAATAATATCTATTTTTCTAAATAATTACTTGATAAAAAAAGGCAGAGATGGGTAAGCCTCTGCCTTAAAAGCTATTTAGTTTTCTTTTGTTTATGCTGAATGCTGGATAATCTTAAAGTGTGATACTGCTTCATTTAACATATCAACACTTTCCTTCCCCATGTTAACCCCATTTACAACACCAGCAGAAGCTTTGCTAATGCTTGCAATATCCTCTTTTATGCCTTCAAGTAGCTCTTTGATGTGTTCACTCGAATCTGCTTGTGTGCTTTTTGCTTTTCCAGCACTCTCTAAAATACGCTCTGAGTTTTCCTTAATTTCATGGGTAATGCCATCAACACCAACCATACTTTCAAAAACTTGTCGTGAGCCAATAGATTGTTCTTGCATTGCATTTTTTACTTCTTCCATTAAATGGGAAACCTTTGTTATCACCTCCATTGTTAAGTTTGCAGCTCCATTTAATTGGTTTGAAAACGCAACTATTTCTTCTATGTCGGCGCGAATAGATGCAATAACATTACTAGCATTTTTAGATTGACTTGCAGTGGTTTCTGCTAGTTTTCTAATTTCATCTGAAACAACGGCAAAGCCTTTTCCTGCTTCTCCTGCATGAGCAGCTTCTATGGCTGCATTCATGGCTAATAAGTTTGTTTGTTGTGCTATACCCGAAATAAGGTCGTTTATTGTTACTAAAGAGACAGATTGCTCATTTACATTTTGGAGCTTTCCGCTTGTTTCATTTATTACGGAGTGCTCTTCATCAACATTTTTTACTAATTGTGAAACAAGGGCGCTCATTGAAAGAGTTGTATTATCAATCGAAGAAATATTTTCGCTCATTTCTTTAATTGCACTTGAAGATTCTTCTAGGTATTCGCTTTGCCGTGCAATTTGCACGCTTAGTTGTTCAATTGAATTTTCAATTTCTTCTACTGCAGCACTAGTGCTATCCATTGAAGATGAAATATCTTGAGCAATAAAGCGTGCAGATTCTTCAACCTTTTCACTGCTTTCCATGGACTTTTTACTTGAATCGAATAATTCTTGGTTTACAAGTGTAATTTTATCTGTAGACACAAACATGGCATCAACTAAGTCTGTCATACTTTCACGTATTTCATTGAGCCCATCAGAAATAAACTGAGCCTCAGTTGTTGAATATCCTAATGAATGTTCTGTAA
>CAYJOZ010000037.1:0-3487 GCA_964371925.1 uncultured Treponemataceae bacterium
TGTTCCTAAAAGACCACCAATAATAGCAGCAAGAGTCAAGTATATTATATTCTGATATTCGAGCGCCATTTCAAGCCCAAGCACCATAGTAATAATACCTGCAGCTACAGTAACAGAGGCATTAAAAGAACTATTAATTTTTCTCGCAAAGACGAGTCCCAAAATTGAACCAAACAGAACTGTTGCACAGTTCACAAATACTGCTAACATGATTATTCCTAAAAATACATTTACATTTAACTAAAATAGTAGTATCATTATAAAATAAAGAGTACAATTTTTCAAGAGAGTACAAGATTATAATTCTGAGAGGCAATATGCAAAGAAAACAAGTATTATTATTCATTTTAATTGTCACTTCTGCGCTCGTTCCATTGAGTGCACAAGAAACATCCGTACAAGATGTGTATCATTATACTCTGGACAACGGTTTAGAGCTATTTATTGCTGAAAATGCAAATGTGCCATTAACCTACATTGAACTTGCAGTAAAAGGCGGTGGAATTTCACAAACTGAGGAAACGGTAGGATTATTCCATCTTTATGAACATATGATTTTTAAAGGTAACACCATGCATCGCACTGCGGCGGCAGTACAAAAGGCCATAAACGATATGGGTGTCCCATCATGGAATGGCTCAACAGGGAATGAATATGTTAACTACTTTTTTACCGTCCCGTCGGATTTAACCTATGAAGGCTTGGAGTTTTGGTCATATGCTGTACGAGAACCCCTTCTAGATGAAAAAGAATTTGAAAATGAAAAAAAAGTAGTTATTGCGGAGCTAGAAGGAGGATATTCAGAACCATCTCGAATTTTTTACAATGCATTGTACAAATATGCGTTTCCAAATACTCCGTGGCAGTTTGACCCGGGTGGTACAATAGACAATATTAATAAATCGACAATTCAAGATCTCATTGATATGAAAAACACCTATTATGTTCCAAACAATACAGCCCTATTTGTAGGGGGTGATGTAAAACATACTGAAGTTTTAGCAATGGTAGAGGAGATTTATGGTGATTGGAAAAAGGCTGATGACCCTTGGTTAGATAAGAGCTACCTTGTTGAAAATAAACCTTTTGACGATCAAATGTATTTTGTGCAAGCAAACCCGCAAGTCTCTCCAGCAATCGCGCAGGTTAATATATTTTATCGGGGACCAGACGCAGAACGGGATGAGGAGTCGACCTATATTGCTGATGTCTTTTTAACAGCAGCATCAAATCCAGAGTCACGTATTGTCACAACAATCACAGAAACTGTTGACCTTGGGATCCCATCTTCTGATTACTTCGGATCAGGATTCGGAACATCACGACATGGAAGCTTTATGTCTTTTAGTGCTGCAATGCTTTCCCCAGAAACAAACATTGTAGAACGAGTAGAACTGTTTGCACAGGTACTTCAAAATGAGGTGGCACAGCGCATTGTAACCGACACAACATACTTTTCACAACAGCAATACACGAGTGCAAAACAACGCTTGCGCGATTCTCAAATCTATGAAAGACAAACTCCACAAGGTTTACTCAGTACTCTACGATTTTTCTGGGCAGCAACTAATTCACAGTACTACTTTAATTACCTCGAAAATCTTGAAAAAATAACAGCTAATGACGTATCAAACTTATTTGAAGCGTACATATTTAATAAAAATGCATTTATCACGGTGTCAGTAAACCCACAAATATTTGAAACTCAAAAAGCAGATTTTGAAAAGGCTGGCTATGTAGTAATCACAGATGATAATGCTTTTTGGTGGAAATGACATATATAAAAATTAAGGATAAAACTATGAAAAAAATAGCATATATTTGCATACTTGCACTTACACTTGCTTCGTGCGCTACCATGCAGCAAAAGGATACCGACAATTTCGAGTATTATACACTAACTAATGGTATTCCACTTATCGTGAACAAAACTGATTCAAGCCAAATTGTGTCGCTTCAAATCAGTGTAAGTGGTGGAAGTGCTTTAATTAATCCTGAATACTCTGGGCTTGAAAGCGCTTTATTTGATATGATGACAATGGGAAGCACCTCATATTCATACGATGAAATAAAACAAGTACGATATGAAACACAAGGTAGTATTTACTCCAGTTCAAATCAGCTTGGAAGCATTTTAGGATTAGTAAGTATCGACTACTATTTTGATGATCTTTTGCCAATACTCATTGATGGCTTTTTACATCCATCTTTTAATGAAGATGAATACACTACACTCATGACTTCACTTTCGCAAGGTTTACAGTACAAAATGGAAGACCCGAACAGTTTCCTTTCTGATTTAATTGTTAAGACGCGATATAAAGGGCATCCATATGAAACATCATCAGTTGCCACAATTGAATCAATAGAGAACATTACCATTGAAGCAATGAAAAACCATCTAGAAAGCATGCATATTAGTGATAAAATTTCAATTGTTGCAGTTGGAAATTTCGATGGTAAAGACTTAGTTAATACGTTAAATAAAACTTTGGGAAGATTACAATCTTCAGATTTTGACGTACCTGAAATTCCACCAGCAAGCACAGGTGGAGAAGCAATTGTTGTTGGCCTTGAAAGTGCTCAAGGCTCAGGGTATATTGCCTATACAGTACCAGCTCCACTCCCTGGTAGTAATGATGAAATTGCTTTTAGAATTGCTGCAGATATCTATGGAGAAGTTCTTTTTAATTTAGTTAGAGAACATTACGGTGCAACATATTCCATTGGTGCATCATATATATACTCAAAAGCTCCTTTTGGAAATGTAAGAGTGTACAAAGCATCAGATTTAGAAAACATTGTATCGTACATTGAGCAAGCAGAAACTCTTATGGCAGATAATAAGCTTATTTCAGGAAAGGATGATGGCGGAAATTTTATATATGAAAGCATCGAAGATAGACTTGAAGGGTATAAAAATACGTTAATCAACGGTCAGTTTTATTCATCTCAAACAAATGCGGCTATTTCAACACAGATAATAAGCTCAATGTTAATGTTTGATAATCCGGAGCACTACAAAACTTTTACTGAGCGAGTAAGAGCGGTAACTACAGAAGACATTACGAGAGTTTTTCGCACATACTGGGTAAACGGGGAAAAACAATGGTTTGCGGTAACTGGAATTGGAGAAGAAAACAAGTTTGTAATTGAGGATCGCTAAAACTCAGTAGTAAAAGTTTGCACGGATTAAACTCTAACTTTCGAAAAACATTTAATGATTGCGACATGGATGTCGCCTAACTGATTAGTAAACGACGTTTCAGCTTTGCTGAAACTCGATAGTAAAAATTGACATAGAAATTAATTTCCTTTGATTCGAATAGGGTGCCATGGATGGCACTAATTGACAAGGGTAAATGAGTTTTGTGCTAATCTTTTTTCTTCAATATGCAAAACTCAGTAGTAAAAGTTTGCACGGATGCAAACTTTTACGTAGTTGACTTTTTTCCTTTTTACATCTAAAATTGTACTATGAAAAAGA
>CAYJOZ010000037.1:3587-12342 GCA_964371925.1 uncultured Treponemataceae bacterium
TTTTACGTAGTTGACTTTTTTCCTTTTTACATCTAAAATTGTACTATGAAAAAGAAAAAAAAGACGGCACCTTTTAAGGGGCGCTCATTACTTAACTGGCTCGATTGGACACCAGAAGAAATAACAACTCTTTTAGATTTATCACTTAAAGTAAAAAAACAATCTAAAGATGGGAAAAATAAAAAAAGATTTAAGGGTAAAACCATTGCTTTGCTTTTTGAAAAGCGTTCAACCAGAACACGTTGTGCTTTTGAAACAGCATTTGGAGAAGAAGGAGGTCATCCTGTTTTTCTCTCTAATCAAGATATCCAACTTGGTGCAAAGGAATCAATAGAGCATACTGCAAAAGTTTTAGGAAGAATGTTTTCTGCAATTCAATTTAGAGGTTTTTCACAAAACCATGTTGAACTATTAGCAAAGCATTCAGGCGTTCCAGTATATAATGGACTAACTGATGAATACCACCCAACTCAAGCACTAGCCGATGTTATGACGTTAAAAGAGTCATTTGGTAAGTTAAAGGGTCTTTCTGTTGCATACTGTGGAGATGGAAGAAATAACGTCGCCACATCTTTGATGATTATATGCGCAAAACTTGGAATCAACTTTACTATAATTAGCCCAAAAGAATTATTTCCTGAGGAAGAAATGGTAATAATTTGTCAAGCTATTGCTAAAAAATCGCTATCAAATATTCAAATTTCTGATGATATTGCTCTTGTAAAAAATGCAGATGCGGTGTATACTGATGTATGGGTTTCTATGGGTGAAGAATCTCTCAAAGAAAGTCGAATTAAGATGCTTTCGCCATATCAAGTAAATGCAGGTTTAATGTCCAAAACTGAAAAGGATACTACAATTTTCTTGCATTGTCTTCCAGCTGTTGTTGGAGAAGAAGTAACAGAAGACATTATCGAAAGCACTTCAAGCAAAGTTTGGGATCAAGCAGAAAACCGCAAGCATACAATAAAAGCAATTATGCTGGCAACTATATAAAGTTCTTTTGTATTGAGTACTTTCTGCCGACAATATAATTAAATAACAATGGTGTTTTCCAGGAGGATTGCATGAAAAAACTGATTATTTCAGTACTATTAGTTTTACTCACAGTAAGTGTATTTGCACAAGTTGGACCAGAGGATAAATCTGTTGAGTATGAAAATCTTCAAGTATACAAGGTGTACGCACACCCCGATGCTTATGTAGTTATGTATTATACAAAGGGCGTTGAGCTTGGACAAGTTACACTGCCAACTGAATGGTTTAGACCTGGAAATGAAAAAGGAGTTTTACGAACTCTTGAAACTACGGACTTTACACCATACATATTATTGCAATACAGAGAAGGCACCTTTTCTAAAGTTATTTTAACAATGCCTAATGATAGAGAAAATGTAAGTTGGGGCATTATTGACAAGGGCGTTGATGTTGACGCCGGTGGACTTGGCGATACACTAGTATTGGAATAAAACGTTGCTAGATATTCAAACCATCCAAGGTGCATTGCAGCAAGATGTTACGATGCACGGATGGATTTTTACAAATTTCTCACATAGAGATACGCTGACTGATTCACTACTCTCTTTAGATACACGTACCATATCAAGCAGAAGATGGGTGTACATTGTACCTTCTTACGGAACCCCAAAAAAAATTGTTCACGTTATAGAAAAGGATATTCTTAATACGTTACCTGGTGATACTCTTATATACACAGGAAAAGCAGAATTACAAGAAATTCTTTTAACTTTTTCAAATAAAACGCTAGCAGTTTTAGCGGATTCAAACATTTCGGTTATCTCAACTGTTGATGCAGGATTTATCCAAACATTACATTCATTACAAATTAACACCGTAAGTGCCGCTCCTTTAATACAAATTACAAAGGGCTTGCTAACAAAATCTGGTATAGAAAGCCATGAAAGAGCGTCCTCACTACTCTATAAAATCGTGAAGGAAACATGGGAATACATTAGTACAAAATATAAGATGGAAGTGCCACTTTCTGAAAAAGAAGTTCTTACCTTTATTTTACATAAGTTTGATACATATTCTTTAACATATCACCATGAACCTATTGTTGCTTTTGGTAAAAACACAGGTAATCCTCATTACACTGTTCCACAAGAGGGATCAGCAATAGCTACAAAGGGTGATGTTATCCAACTTGATATATTTGCAAAAGAAGCACTAGCAAGAGATGAAGATGGCAACATCAGTAGTGCCACACCGATTTATGCGGATATATCATGGGTAGGAGTATATGATACAGAAATATCGGCTTATCACGCGAATATATTTGCAACACTTTGTAAAGCAAGAGATATTGTATTTTCAACATTAGAAAAAAAGGCTAAACATGGAACACTACTATCTGTTACAGGCTCTGAGCTAGACAGTAGTGTCAGAGAAATTTTAATCAACAGTGGAAACAAAGATTATATTATGCATAGAACAGGACATGGAATTGATACTGCCTGCCACGGATCTGGCGTAAATTTAGATTCTGTAGAATTTCCTGACAATCGGACTATTCGAAATGGCTCATGTTTTTCTGTCGAACCAGGCCTCTATTTTGCCGATTGTGGTATGAGAACAGAAATTGATATATATATAATGAATGATGAGCCTTTTATTTCAGGCAAATCATTCAAACAAGAAAGCTCACTAGATATACCTCAAAATGAGTTGCTTTATATAAAATAGAAACAGAACTAAGGATAAAAAATGATAAAGATCACGGATACTCAGTTTAATCTTTTTGACACATTTATTAATTCACACGATAGTTTTATTGTAGCAGGTCACAAAGAACCTGATGGAGATTGTATTGCAAGTTCTCTAGTACTTGATTCACTACTAAAACAAATGGGAAAAGTAAGTACTGTATTATCTTCAGGCCCGTTTAAGCGTAGCGAGTCTAAGCCATATGAAACTAAGTTTAAAAGTCAATTCACCCCTTTGAGTACAAATAGTAAAAAAATAGGATTAATTATTGTAGACTGCTCGGAAGTTTCAAGGCTGGGTGAAGAAGTTGAAAAACAAGTTTCTAAATACGACACGTTTATTATTGATCACCATAGGACTGCAACAGAAACAGATAATTCAATTATAATATCCTCATCACCTGCTACCGTGTGCTTAATACAACAATTATATGAGCACTATCTAGATAGCATAACACTTGATGATGCAAACTTGTTATTTTTTGGTCTTTCAACTGATACTGGATTTTTTAGATTTTTAAATAATGATAGTGAGGATGTTTTCCTTTTAGCATCACGTCTTATAAAAGCTGGTGCAAATCCAAGGCAAATATCAGAAGATATAGAAAGTGGAAAACCTTTTAATACTCGAAAACTTTTATCAATTTGCTTAGATAGAGCAAAGCAATATTTTGATGGTCGATTAATTATAACATTTGAAACAATGGAAGACACGTACAAATATGGCAGAGAAGGAAGAGACAATGATTCATTGTACCAATTGCTTTTGTCTACCGATAAGGTTCAAGCAGTTGTATTCTTAAGGCAAGAAACAGACACCCAATGTACTGCCGGATTCCGATCAAAAGGAGACATAGACGTAAGCGCGATTGCTTCTGTTTTCGGCGGAGGTGGACATAAGAATGCTTCCGGCTTAAGCACACAGGAACGAATTGTTACTTTTATTCCAAGAATTTTAGAAGAATTTTCAAAAATCTTGTAATTTATATTTAGAAAAAAACATACATACAAGAATATTAGTCATTTTTATAAAAAATATTTGACCTATATTAATTTTGATAAGCATAAGTATTTATATTATAAGTACTTATGCTTTTTTTTACATTGTTGTAATATTGGCACAGAAATTGCTAGTAATATTATACCTCTACATGATTAAACTTACTTAGGAGCTGTATATGAAAAATGCAATGAATGAAATTTATCAAAAAATCAAAGAAAATAGCATAAAACGAGATGCTGCAATTAAAAACATTGTCGAAGTCATATATCGCAACCCTATTCTCTATGGACTAACAAGAATGAATGAAGATGACCAGAGTGAATTCCTTCTATACCTTTTTACGCACATGAATAAAATAATTGATAATTACTGTGAAGGAATTGCATCCTTTTCAACATACTTAGTGCATGTAATACAAAAAACACGATGCTCATGGTACAGAAACTATTATCACAACGAAGCAAGAAAAGAGTCTGTAAAGCAATACTTCATTGAAGAAGAAAGTAGGATTATATGTGAAGATTCGGTTCCATATACGTGTGAGGATTGTGAATCTTACTCAAGATTTAATACTAGTAAAAATACAGCTTTTATCATTCTAGTAATTGCATTGAAGTGCTGTTACTATCTTACTCCAAAACATATAGCATTAATATCGAGCAAAGCAGGATATAAGGAAAGTTACATCTACGAACTAAAAGAATCGCTTGAAAGTAAGTTAACTAATAAAATATTTAGAAAACAACAAATACAAGAAAAAATAAACAATGCCTATATCAAAAAAAATAGCTGTATGTTTGAATTAATGTGCATTGACGATAATAGTACTTTATCTGTGCGTCTAAAATCAAAAAATCTGTATTATACACAGCATTGGAAAACGTATATAGAAAAATTAAAACTAACAAGCCTAATTAGGCCTTCAAATAATCAGATTGCCCAAGCACTACACGTTAAATCACATGTTATACATAAGATTATTCATAACTCTAAAATTTTAGAAAAAGATCTTGTTACATAAATAAAAAAAATGGCTAAAACGCTAGAGTAAGAGAAGTAAATATGATATAATTCAGTTATGACACTATATTTAGCAACTGGAAATAAACATAAAAAAGACGAAATGACAAAAATTTGCGCTGAGCATACAATATTGATTCCTAACGATAAAGGTATTTCTTTTGACCCTGAAGAAACAGGATTAACCTTTATTGAAAACTCCTTAATAAAAGCAAAAGCATTATGGGAAATAGTAAAGGAACCGGTTTTAGCGGATGACTCAGGTATATGTGTAGAAGCACTTGATGGTATTCCAGGGATTTATTCTGCTCGTTATGAAGGTAGGGAATTCCCAAAAGGTCGTGTTAACAAAAACTCAAAGCTTACGCAAAGTGAGCAGAACATACTTTTATTAGATCATCTTAATGAATCCATAGCTAGTAATCCTAAAAAAAGTAGAAAATGTCACTATGTTTGTGCTATGGTTCTCTATTATGGAGAGGATCAATTTCTATGTGTTCAAGAAACAATGAAGGGAATTTTAGTAAATAATATTGATGAAGCTTGCGGTAACGGCGGTTTTGGTTATGACCCAATAGTGTTTTTACCAGAACATAATAAAACTGTCGCTGAACTAACAGATGAAGAAAAAAATATAATATCTCATAGAGGAAAAGCAACAAGAAAAATTTTAGCTTTTTTTTCTAAAATTGGAGACTTAAATGGCAATTAAACGAAATATACCCATTGAAGAAATAACGTATTGCTTTTTCTTTACTGACAGGAAAATTTTAGTAAAAGAAAACACTCTTGATATTCCCAATAATGTTGAACTTTTTTATGACTTACAAAAAAATGATGCAATTAGTTCGTGGATTTATGAAGATACACATGATTATATTGCAAGTTTTTTACTTTCTGAAGATTATATTCCAAAAGGTTATGAACTAATATTAACAGTTCATGTTTTTGCACTGTATAATAAGCATGCCTCTACGACGGCGAGAGCACGTTCTCTGACTCAATGGATAGAAGGAATGAACTTTTGTTCGTCCTGTGGTTCTGAACTTCTTGATTCAGAAGATGAAACAGCCGTTGACTGTAAAAAATGCAATATTAGACGCTACCCTAGTTTTAGCCCAGCAATAATTGTACTTGTAACAAAGGGTGATAAAATTTTGCTTGCACGGCATGCACATAGAGCAACTACTGTGTTTACCTGTCTTGCAGGATATGTAGAACAAGGTGAAACCTTAGAGGAATGCGTTGTTCGAGAAGTATATGAAGAAGTTTCATTAAGAGTTAAAAATGTTCGCTACATAAAAAGTCAACCATGGCCTTTTCCAAACCAGTTAATGTTTGGATACACGTGCGAATGGGAATCTGGTGACATTAAGATTGATGAAGAAGAGCTTGCTGAGGCAGATTGGTATGAGCGAAATGATTTACCAGCTATTCCGAACTACGGAACAATTGCACGTTATCTAATTGACGGAAACTACTAAGTGTATTATAGATAGAATACGTATTCTTTCCATTGTCTTTCGAACTATATAGTGCTTCATCAGCATTTTTATAAAGGTTATTGTATTCATTTGCATGAGTTGGAAATAGTGCAACACCAATACTTGCCGAGATAAACCCGTTTGTTTTATCTTTTTTTTCAAAGCCAATATGTAAAGCAGTGCATATTTCATGAGCTTTAAGCTCGACTGACTCTATATCATGCACATTTTTCATAAATACCATAAACTCATCACCACCAATGCGCCCAACAATATCATCTAGTCTAAACAATTGACTTAATTTTTTCGCAACAGTAACCAAAAGTTCATCCCCAAAAATGTGCCCACGTTGGTCATTAGCACTTTTAAAATTATCCAAATCTATAAGAAAAAGTGCACCTAGATTTTGAGCATTATGAAAGCGAATATAGTCTTCAATTAAAAGTGCGGTAACTTCCTTGTTATAAAGCTTTGTTAAAGGATCTCTTTCTGCCTTTAATTGTAATTCTTGCTGCTTTCGTTCACTTTCAACAATCTGAGCCTGTAATTCCTCTGATTGAGCCTTATATCCTAATAATTTACCAGTTTGAATTGCAAAAAAAAGTACAACATACAGTCCAACTAATATTGCAATTGGAACAACAATTTGCAAAAATCGTAAGATAGGAATTTCTTCATTAATTGAAAAAATATTTGCATTTACAAATAAAAGAATGTTAAATATGCTAATCCACACAAGCATAAAATAAAGCTGAACATTGTGATTGTTAATAATTTTTATTTCGACAGCAGGGATTACTCTTCTAACAAACGCAATTGCGCTTCCACAAAGCACTGCCAAAAGTATCACTGTATGGAGCATTGGAACTCTTGAGTAAGCCACCTGACTAAGAGAAGAATCACTAAAGTAAGCATAGCTAGCCATTATAATCGAACTTAAAGACATAAAATGAATTATATACGCAGAAATAAAGAAGAGCTTATTTAAATAACGTGCCTTATAAAAAAGTAAAAAGTTAATACCTAAGATAGAAAACACAAATAAATAGCTTATCATTAAAGGAAGCTGTAATGTACAGGCAAAAAACAAAGTAATAACTATACCATTAAGTATACTTACAGATATTCTAGTCTTTTTGTTAAGCTTTGAATGTCCAAGTGCTAAATCAGAAAATGCAAATATTTCATGAAAATAAAATGAGTATGATAAGCATGTGATAACATGTAAAAGATTTACACTTTGAAGCACTTTAACATTCTCCTCTTCCTAAGGTGATTTCATTATTGTATACTTATGCCTTAAATTGTTCGAGGTCTGAAAAATTCAATGTTGCAAAATAATCTTCAACCGTTTCTTTTCGTCGAATTTGAACAACTGACCCATCAGTTCTAAGAAGTAATTCGCCACATCGTAGTTTTGCATTGTAGTTAAATCCCATTGCTCTACCGTGTGCACCTGCATCGTGTATAATTAATAGGTCACCAAGGTCAATTTTTGGTAATGGCCTTTGTACTGCAAACTTATCACAGTTTTCACATAAAGAACCAACAATGTCGTAAGTTTCACTTTCTTTGTCTGTTTCTTTACCTGATACAGTAATTTCATGATAAGCACCATACATACCAGGTCTCATTAAATCTGCCATACAAGCATCTACACCAATATATTCACGGTAGATGTGTTTTTCATGAACTGCTCGAGTGATAAGGTATCCATAAGGGCCTGTGATAACACGTGCACACTCCATAAAGAACTTAATATGCTTTCCTTTTGCATCGTTTACATCTTTTGCAATTTCACCGTTAAAGCAAGGATTATTTACAATAATTCTGTCATACGCTTCTTTTACGCCTTTTGCAACATACTCATAATCAACAGCTTTTTGATCTCTTCTGTACGGAATACCAATACCGCCACCCATGTTAATGAACTCTAACGTAATATCGTACTTCTTTTTTAGCTCTACTGCAATTTCATACAGGAGAACTGCAGTTTCTACAAAGTAGTCATTTTCAAGTTCGTTAGATGCAACCATCGTGTGAAGTCCAAAACGAGTTGCTCCAAGTTCCTTTGCCTTGCCGTATGCTTCAGTAATTTGTTCGTGTGTTAAACCATACTTTGCTTCTTCAGGTTTTCCAATAATAGTGTTCCCTTCTTTTAAGGGGCCTGGATTGTAACGAAAGCTAATAAGGTCTGGAAAACCACCAAGAGACTTTTTTAAGTAGTCAATATGGGTAATATCGTCTAGGTTTATTACAGCACCTTGCATATTTGCATATTGGTATTCACTAGCAGGTGTTTCATTTGATGTAAACATAATGTCTTCACCAGTAATACCTGCTCTTTCGCATAGAATAACTTCTGGTAAACTTGAACAGTCACCACCAAAGCCTTCATCTGCAAGTACTTTTAAGATAAAGGGATTAGGAAGACCCTTTACCGCAAAGTACTCTTTAAAGCCAGGCATTATACTAAAAGCCTTTTTTAAGTTTTGTGCATTTTCTCTAATTGCTTTTTCATC
>CAYJOZ010000038.1:0-12250 GCA_964371925.1 uncultured Treponemataceae bacterium
AATCGAACCTGCAAAAAGGATAGATGCTCTAATTTTTTTAGATAAATCACGAGGTACTTCGGTGCTAGATAGTGTAGCAGCATGTATTTTCCATGAATTTTTTTCAATTTTTTCTACGGTTGCTCCAACAGCTTTTGCTATGTCTAGCATTACATGCGTATCATGTATATTGGGAATATTATGCAGAATTACTGGCTCTGCTGTCAAAAGACTTGCTGCTATACAAGGGAGAGCTGCATTTTTGTTTCCTCCCGGTGTTATTGTTCCCTTTATGGGGATACCGCCTTCAATATGATATTCTACCATTTATACTCCTATTGTATTTAATCTTATTATTTCTAAAACCATTTTCACTGCATACGTCATTTGATCAAGTGATGCCCACTCACTTCTAGAATGGAAGTTATGCCCACCTGTAAATATATTTGGAGTTGGAATTCCCTTTGCTGTTAAACGAGAGCCATCGGTTCCACCTCGAATTGGATTGCAAATTGGAGTGATATTTAAATTTTCTGCCGCCAAAAAAAGATTTTTTACTACATCGGGGTGTTTATCTAATGTTTCTTTCATGTTTTGGTATTGTTTTGTATGTATGACTTGTACGGTGCTGCCAAAGAACTTTTTTTCAATAGCTTTTGCAAGTATATCTACTGTTTCTATCCTTCGGTTCATTGAATCGTCAGTAAAATCACGTAAATACAATGTAACAAGTGCACTTTCAAGATGCCCTTCAATTTTCATAGGCGCATAAAATCCGAGATAGCCATCAGTTGCCTCGGGGCTTTCATTTTGTGGAAGCATTGCAACAAAGTGCGATGCCATTGTTACAGCATTTATCATATCAGGGCGGGCGGTTCCAGTGTGCTTTGATTTTCCCATGAAACGTATTTCGCTTTTGTATGCTGTAAAGCACTCTATTTCTACTTCGCCCAAGTGGCTCCCATCCAATGTGTAACAAGCCTTTGATTGAATCCAATCGAAGGGTACGTTATCCATTCCGTGACCGGTTTCTTCATCTGGATTGAAAATAATTTCAATTTGCCCATGCGAAAAAGTTGCGTCATGTAAAAGCATATCTATAGCTGTCATTATTGCAGCAATACCTGCTTTATCATCGGCACCTAGCAATGTTGTGCCATCAGTGGTAATTATAGTTTCACCTTTTGCTAAGCCAAGCTGTTTATCTAAATCAGGGTCAAGTTTTACACCATCATTTAGTAGTATTACTGTTCCATCGTAGTTTTCAATAATTTGTGGCTTTACATCTTTTCCTGAAACGCCTTGAACAGTGTCCATATGAGCCAAAAATCCTATTGATGGAACCTTTTCGAATCCTTTTGTTGCAGGTATTCTTGCGCACACATATGCATGATCTGTTACATGAACATCCTCTATACCTAGGGCTTTAAGCTCTTTTTCCAGTGTAAATGCAAAATCTCGTTGTTGCTCTGTTGAAGGACATATCCCATTGTCGGCATTTGTAAGGTCACTTGTTGTCCATGTTTTTGCATATCGCAAAAATCGTTCTAAAAGTGGTTTAGAAATGTGATTGTTTTCTTTTTCCATAGTTATAGAATACGATATTTTTCAATACCTTGCAATAGTTACCTAGATTTTTTTTGCTTTTTGTAACTATATTCTTTGACTTTTTTTAAAAAAAGGAGTATGCTGTATATATGCGAAGTATTCTTGCTTATCCTAATTTTGAGCCTATAAGTACGTACATGTATGGAGAGCTACATCCTTTTTTAGTTAACCTTGAGGATGGTATTTCTGAGTTTACATTTTTAGCACTTTTGCTGTATCAAAAAAAATATAGCTATGAAATTAGTGCTTTGAGCGATAAGATATATATTGTAACTGGAAAAGACCAAGAGGGCTTCTTTTTCTGCATTTTAGGCGATAATCCCAATAAAAGTACTATTATGGATATTTTGTCAAAGTATAAGCGTTGGAAACATATTTCGCAAGCTATTCGAGAATCGAACAAGGATATTTTTGACTCCTTTATTCCTGGCTTACTTGAAGATAGGGATAATGAAGATTATGTGTATTTGCGTGAATCTTTAGCAAGCCTAGCAGGGAATGTTTTGCATAAAAAGCGCAATCTAGCAAATAATTTTGAAAAGATGTATGATTGTGAGGTAAAGCCCTTAGATGTTACAACTGTTAAAGATGCACGGTATGTGCTAGAAGAATGGCAAAAAGCTCGCTCGCAAGACTTAGAAAGTGATTATGAGCAATGTTGTCTAGCATTATCACTGCTTGCTTTTACAGAGCAAGTTGGGTATATTGTATATGCAAATTCAAAGCCTGTAGGTTGGGCACTGGGTGAATACCTTGCGCACGGGACTATGTTTGTTGTTCATTTTGAAAAAGGTTTAGACGAGTATAAGGGTGTGTATCAATATGTAAACAGGGCAACCGCACGCTCTCTTCCTTCTACTGTTACCTATATTAACCGTGAACAAGATTTAGGAGATAGAGGCTTGCGACAAGCGAAATTAACGTACAGACCAATTAGTTTTGTGCATAAGTATCAATATATAGTATCATAAGGGAGCAGAATTATGAAATTTGTTAGTACAAGAAATAATTCAGATCAAGTAGATTTTTCACAAGCAATATTGCAATGCCTTCCTAAAGATGGTGGTTTATATGTTCCTGCCTACTCAGAGAATTTGAGTCCATGGATTGCTCATATGGATGAAACATCATCATTTGCATCGATTGCAGGCTCTTTAACAGGTGCCCTAATAAATGATGAGTTTAGTCCTATAATAAGTGAAGCTATCGCTACTCAAGCATTTCCTTTTAGCCCAGAATTAAAAAAAATAGATGATAATTTTTATGTACTTGAGTTATTTCACGGACCAACTGGAACACATAAAGATTTTGGTGTATCCTATCTTGCATCTTGTCTTGAGCATGTACTGTTAATGCAAGAAAAAAAGGCAACCGTTCTAGCTTCTACCGATGGTGAAACAGGATCGGCAATTGTTGCAGCTCTTCGAGGTAAAAAAAATATTCAAGCAGTGCTCCTGTATGCAAAAGGGACTGTAAAAGGATTTACCGATGAGGATTGTGTATGGAATGGGGGTAATATATATCCTGTCGAAGTTGATGGTGATAAAAAAGCATGCTATGAATTAACACGTGCTATCTATTCCCGTCCGGATTTAATAGAAAAATATTCACTAACATTGGCAAATACTGCAAACATTGGTCGTCTTTTACCGCATACATTCTTATACATGTATGCATTCTCTCGTTTAAAAAAACACTTATCTGATAGTCTTTTTTATGCTATACCTGCAGGTAACTACGGAAATATTACTGCCGGATTATATGGATGGAAGTATTCTTTGCCTTTGACAGGCATTATTACAAATTGCACAGACTCTCTAATGCAAGATGCACTTGGAAAATGTTCGGTTTTAGATTCTCTGGTTCCTCTTTTGAAACGAGGTCCTGCAGATCCAGTTGAGCCATCTAGCGTAGAGCGTTTAGAGGAAATTTTTACCACGCATCCTGCTGTGATGAAAGCCCTGCTTTTTCCTGTTGGTGTAAGTAATATGGAGGCTATCTGCGCAAGTCAAAATTTATTTATGAAATATAATAAATTTTTTGATTTAGAGACATCAAGGGCTTACGAAGCAGCTATTAAACATGGTGCAATATCAGAAAATGATGGTAGCACCGTTGTTCTAGTAACTACAAAAGATCCTTCTTTATGTGCTGCTTCTATTAGAACTCTTTGTGGAGAATCACCAAAAATGAGTGAAAAACTACAAGCCGTGTATGCTCCTATGCCCGCACAACGAAAAATTACTGCTAGTGTTGATGAAGTCGAAAAAATACTAGCAGAATTGAATACTTAGATACAATTACGCTAGTTGTCAATTGTGAAACTCAAAACGATAACAGTATTCTTAGAGTTTCGCAGTTGGCTTTTTCTTATCAGCAAGTCGAGTACTTGTTTTTTTAGGATTTAATATATCTAACAGCACTTCAATTTTGTATTCAGATTTATCTATTGCAGCTAGAATCTTATCCCACAAGTTTTTAATTGTTGGATAGTCTTGGCTTTTTGCACGGAATAGCGTATACAATATTGTTGCAAATGCAACAGTTGATTGTGCGGCTTCTTTATTGTACCACAATACGTCATTGTATCTGTTTATACCTAAAATAGAAGACCCCATGCTATCCGATACTAGTGATGAAATCATTTGCCACGCTATGCTTTCAAGTTGAGAAGGCTTGATTGTAGTATCACAAAACTGAGTTATAGAAATCATAGTTCTAAATTGGTTGTACATATCTTTTGATGGTTTTCCTAGTTGAACAAGTATGTCGCGCATTTTTCGTTCAAGGCACCATAACTGTATAAGATTTCTGGTAGAAGTAGCGCTAGAATTTTCTCCTAACACATCTTTAAGGGTAAACAAAATACAAAAACCACCTAATATTTCGCTCATGTACGGATGAGAAAGGATATTTTTGTATAAATCTGATATAAGAGGCGATGGTGTCACTTTTGTGCTTCGAGCATCATCACAAAGTTTTACGAGTTTTGTAATCCGCTTTACAAAATTACTCCAGACAAGCTCTGTATCGCATTCTGTTTTAATCTTTGACGGTTTTAGCACTGTTGATGAGCCATAATTCCCACCAATGAATATTTCTAACATTTTGAAATATTCAATACCTGCATCTTTTGATTGCGCCAATACTTTTTGTAAACTTAAAGTCTTTTGCTTTTGTTTTTTTTCTTCGCCACTATTCTTGATTAAATGAGGTGCGCACAATTGAGCGATTCCATCAAAAAAATCCGGTGAGGCAAATTGTTCAAGAGATTTATATAAATCTTTTAGGAATATTTCTTTTAACGCTACATCAATATCTTGGACACCTCGTCCGTTAAGCTCTTTGCAAAGAACATGGTACATACCTGTATCGTCATCTTCAACCTCGGTTATGTCCATGATTATTTGAAATTCATAACCATTTAACTGAAGGAAAATTCCTTTTTCGTAGAGGTCTGCGCTTGAGCGAATGTACCATAATTCTGATTTTTTTTCACGAAAAATACAATAATGTTTCGAATCGTTTGTAAGACCAATTGCCTGTGCAATGTGTTCAGTTTGCATGCTGACATTATCACTATCAGTTTTTGCGGCATACCTACAGGAATTTGATATCCAACCAGCAGCTCTTTCATAGGAGTTGTTATAAAAAACAATGCTGCTTTCGTTTCCATGACGATTTGAATATGCAAAAATATTTTCGTTAATACTATCATCTAACCAAACATCATAGAATCGAAAAAATTCAACGTCTGAGAAAATATACCGTTTTTTCATGAGTGGAAAAATATCGTGGTTGTGTCGGTCTATTAGGTCGTAGTCTTTTTCTTCGTTCCAATATGCTTTTGTATATTCCATACCATATTTTTCACCGAACCCTTCAATTTGTCCATGTCCGAACATTGGAAGCCCTGGCATGGTTACCATGAGTAGGCACACTCCAAAATATTTATCTCCTTTTCCGAATTGTGCAACCGCAGTCTCTTCGTCAGGATTATTCATAAAGTTTACAAATCGTTTTAATATTTGTGGATCAAACTCAATGGTGTTTTTTATTGTTGAACGATATTTATAGTTTTCTTCTTTTTTTAGCATGTTCATAAATGCTGAATTGTAAACCCTATGCATGCCAAGTGTTCTGACAAAGTAGCCTTCCATCATCCAAAATGCTTCGGCTAAGAGTAGGGTATCGGGTATTTCTGTTGTTATGCGATCAACAACTTCTCGCCAAAATTCATTTGGAATTGCAGCTTCAAAGGCTTCATTACTTATTGCGTGTTCTGCTCTCGATGCAATGTCCCCACCTTGTCCAGGAGCAGGGAACCATAGGCGCCTAATATGCTTTTTTGCAAGTACCATTGCCGCATCAAAGCGAATCACAGAGAAGTTTCTTGCTACATGTAATATTTTTTGAATAACCTCTTCTCGAGCCTCTGGATTTAAAAAATCAATTTGTGCTGTATCATTCCACGGCATTCCAGTGCCATCGTTTCCATGGTAAATATAATTTGTACTACCTGTTTGGTTATCAACTCTTTTATACACTACAGCACAATCTGTTTTTGAATAGTAGCGATCTTCTAAAAATACGCTAATCCTTGGATCTAATGAAAGGTTTTCACCGTTAAACGTATATCCAGGGAATGGGCACTCGTGGCTTTGTACGAAAAGATGTGGCTTTTCTACAACCCACTTTGAATCCATCGCCGTATGATTTGGAACCATGTCAGCTGCAATTCTTATGCCTCTGTACCAAAGCCTTTGGCGTAAGTTTTCTAAAGCTTCCCAGCCCCCAAGATTTTCTGCAATCTCATAATCGTGCAAGCTGTATGCACTCGATGTAGCTTCTGGGTTGCCGTTAATTTGCTTTATTCGCTTGCTTGCCCAAGAACGCTCCCATAATCCAATGAGCCAAAGTGAAGTAAAACCTTGCTGTGCTAAAATATCAAGCTCTTCATCTGGGATTTGATCAAGTCTTGTTATTTCACGCTGATATTGTTTTGATAATTGATCTAGCCATACAAGTACTGTTTTTGCCATTAGCACAACATTTCCCATCCAGTCTTTATCAGGGCTAAAGCGTTCATATTCTTTCATTAAAGAATCATAGTTATATGCTTCCATTGGAGGGGGGCCTGAAAAGTGGCCACTCCATCCTGGTTTTTCTTCTTCAGTTATTATATCCATACTGGTGAGTAAGCGTAGAATATTCTCTCCAAGAACGTCTGCCCATGCGTGACGAATATAATCAAGTTGCCCTTTTAGACTTGTTGGGCTTGCAACTACAGGCTCTCGAAGCATGGAAATTAAATCAGTATAATTCGGACCAATTAAAGGCTGTTTTTTGAAAAAATCTTGTATAATTTTCCATGCTTTTTTATAACTTGGATTTTTCTTGAGCTTTTCATCATTAAAAAGAATATAAAAGGGTTCAAATGCTGGATTCTCGTTGGCTAAAATTAATAGCACCAACTCTTCAATAGTGGATACTTTATTTGATACGCCTTCGTTTGAGCCTTTAAGATATTCTTCATGAGAAATTTCATTGGTATAAACCGCTAAAGGTGGAAATTCTTCAGTGAACTCATTTAGAAGGTTATCAAGAGCTTCCTTATTAAGCTTTTTTTCTAGATATGCGTGAAGCTCATTAAATGCTTCTTTATTTTTTGTTTTACGGAAATCATTGCAAACGATGTGAAAAATCTCATCAATTAAACCCATAGCATTGAGCTGCCCCGATTTGATAAATTTCTTTGGCTCGTCAATTGGGTTTAAAGCATCATTTATTTTTTTTGCAAAAATTCGAACATTTTTTAAATGCGTGAAAATAACATTTCCATTTGTTGAAAACATCGGCAAATCAAAGTTGCACTTATCCCTCATAGCCCTAGAAACGTGAAATTCCATCATCAATAACATCCTCATACAAAAATCGTACCTATATTGTATACCATAAATGAGCATTTGTAAATGATTTTTAAAAAAGATTGTGTAAAATTTAAAATGAGAAAGCTCAAATGGAAAACCACTTGAGCTTATTTCGTATTTTGCAATAGCGTACTACATAGAAAGTTTTTGTGCTATTTCTTTAATTGCGTTATCTGCTTTATCGTAATCAATTTGGCATGTTCCAACCTGTTTGTGTCCACCGCCACCATAAGAGGCACATATTGTTCCCACATTTACGTCGCAGGTTCTGTTTAATATGCTATACCCAATGGCTATGGAAACATTTTGTTTGTTGCGCCCATCTACAATCCACATAGAAATATTTTGCTCGGGGTATAAGCTGTAAATGTAAAAGCGATTGCCTGCATTAATTGTCTCTACACCTCGTAAATCGGTAATGATTACATTTTTTTCTGTAGTTGTGTGCTTTTTAAGCATAGCATCAAAAAGTTTTGTTTGCTCGTTGTAGCATTCAATTCTTTCTTTTACATCAGGTAGCTCTAATATTTCATCTACACTAATTTCTGCACATTTTTTTAATAGGTCTTCCATGAGCGCAAGGTTTGAAACAGTAAAATTTCTAAACCTTCCAAGTCCTGACCGTGGATCCATTAAAAAGCCTAATAGCACTCCGCCTGTTGGATTTAGTATTTCTTCTCGTGTAAGGTTTCCAGAGTCTACTCTGTCACAAACTTCTACGAGTTCATCAAACTGGCTAATGTTATGGTCATTTTTATAGTAGTCATAAATAACACGTGCACATGAAGGTGTTATTCTCCTGTCACCTGCTATGGTTTTATCTTCCATTCTTTCAATTTCGCTGTAGTGGTGGTCAAACCAAATACCACAACCTTCAGCATATGGAATATTTGCTAAAACATCGTTCGAAGTTACTTCAACCTTTCCATCTTGCATATCTTTTGGATGTACAAATGTCCATGAATCAATTACACCGACATCTAATAATAGGGCACCACACACTAACCCATCAAAGTCTGATCTTGTTAATAATCTCATAAAGTCCTCCTTAATAGAACTATTGTAGTTGCAATTCTTCTATACTTTAGAATTATACATAACATGCTTATTATTGTAAATCACCAAGAAGAACTATTATACAAATTTATACATGTTTTATACTTGAAAACCATGCTTCCAATGCCAAATAGGTTTTGCGAGCTCATTTGAAAATGGCTGTATATTATTAAAATCAGGAAGCCACGAATCATCTTGAATAAGCTCTTGGTAAAACAGATGCTCAAAACAATATTCTTCAATTTCATTTGTCAGAATTGAAAATTCTTCTTCAGAAACAAATCTATCAGGGCTGTCATTTGGTGCGATGGTTTTTATTGGAGTGTATTGCGTCATTAGCGAAATGCACGCCTTTCCATCGGCATAAAACTTTAACCAGTCAAGAACATCAAAACTATCTTTCATTAATCCTGGGAGTACTAAGTGTCTAATAATTACTCCTGAAATTAATTTTTCGTAGCTTATACCATTCTTTTTTACTGTTGTAAATCTAAGGGGCGATAATTCTATCATTTTTTTTATAGCCTCAGTTGCTGAGTAGCTATAGTCAGTTGTGAAAAAAAGTTTTGAAGAAACATCATCATTGAGTGTTTTTAAATCGGGTAGCCATATATCTACAAGCCCTTCTAAAAGCTCTAATGCTTCAATGCTTTCAAATGCGGATGAGTTCCAGCAAATTGGAATTGAAAGCCCATCGCTTTTTGCTTGCTGTAGTCCCTCTGCAATGGCTGGAATTGCATGACTCCCAGTAACGATATTTATGTTTTCTGCTCCATTGTTTTCAAGGGCAAGGCATATTTGAGAAAACTCATTTTTTTCGACAATTTTTCCCATGCTTTCTTTTGAAATTTGGTAGTTTTGACAAAAAACACAACCTAAATTACACCCGCTGATGAAAATTGTGCCCGAGCCGCCCGCAACTGTAATTGGAGGTTCTTCTCCAAAATGTAAACACGCTGAACCAATTTTTAAATCTGCTGTTTCGTTGCAAAATGACGTTTTCCCTTTGGTTCTATTGACTTTGCAATTTCTGGGACAGAGAGTACATGTTTCATACGGCAGATTCATTCTATAGCACCTTCTTTTCTGTAAATACAGACATAAGAGAAGTAAGTAATTCGAGTGGTAAGTCTTCTGCTTCGTAATTTACAAGGCTACAAAGTTCTTTCCAATCATCATGTGAGAGAGCCTTTTTTTCTAAATCACTTGCATTTTGAAAAAAGTCACCTTCTAAAAGTGCAATGATTGCGGCTAACCAAATAATATTTTTTTCAGTAGGTTCTTCTGCAGTGGAAGTAGATTGTTCGATATATGTTTTTTCCCAGTAGTCTGCTATGCTATAGGGGAGGTCACCTAAGTCTTTATAAAGTGAGATAAAATGTTTGCCTATTTGTTTGCTTGCTCTAAAGCCATCGTAGGCTCCTGCATTATTAGCTCTGTCATATTTTATAATTCTTTTTGCATCACTGTAAAATTTTTCAATTGTATCCATAAGTAAGTATATCATAATTTTGCATCTTTGAAAATACAAGATACGCAAAATTATGCAAATGAACTTTTTGCACGAAAGGGTTATTTTAAAATAACTTAAAAAAAATTAAAAAAACGCCTATTTAAACCTTGACTTTTCCACGTACACCCTTTAATATGTAATTATGAATTTACGAAATGTTTTAACCCCAGAGACTGTAGAGCTCAACTTAAAAGGGACTTCTAAAGAAAGTATTATTGATGAAATGCTAGAAATTCTTGTAAAAGCAGGTAAAATCACTGATAAAAGTGCTGCTAGAGAATGTGTGCTTGACCGCGAAAAGAAAATGTCAACAGGAATGAAACATGGGATTGCTATTCCTCATGGTAAAACTGATACTGTAAGCGAACTTGTTGCTTGTATTGGTATTTCAGATACACCTGTAGATTTTGATTCTCTTGACCAAGAGCCTTGTCGTATTTTTATTATGACATTGTCACCTGTAAATAAAACAGGTCCTCATCTTCAATTTTTAGCAGAAATTAGCCTTTTATTTAAGAGCGCTGAAAAACGCCAAAAGATTTTGAGCACATCTGACAAGAGTGAAATAATAAAGATTCTTACTGACTAGAAAGAAGGTTTGATTCTGTTCTCAAAAAACCGCTCCGTTATGGTAGTGGTTTTTGGTGTATGTATATGATTTTTGGGGTTGTAGCATGAGTGATAAATATATAAAAAAAGTAGTGTACTGGGATGAAATTGAGCGTAGTGGCGTCGAAGAATATGATGAGTCTTTTTTGGCTGCTTTACGCTCAGATTTGAAGTCTTCGGAGGTTGATAACCATACTATTATAATCGTGCCAAAGCGATTTTCTGGAGATGGAGCATTTTGGGGCTGTTTTGATTTAGAAATAATGACCGAAGAAACAGAGGCTGAGCTTTTTGAAACCTTTTCATCTGCTTTTTTGCATTTAGCTAGACGAATAAAAGATTGTAAGAATATTGCAGGTTTTGCATATCCCGATTTTGATACTGATTGGGAAATTCTAAAGCACCATTCTCAAGAGTATAAAGAAAACTTTATGGCCGTATTCCAAAAGAAACACAGCCATTATGTTTTTGTTGATTAGTTTTTATTCTTCCTTCGCGAAAATAGCACGCACATTAATTATACCCTCAATTTTGCGTAGTTCATTAAGTAGCTCTTCTGTAGATGCACCTTCTATGTCGATGAGGTTATATGCAATGTCTTCTCTATTGTGATTAATCATCGCAGCGATATTTTGCTTTGCCTCGGCAAGCACTGTTGTAATTTGACCAACCATGTTCGGAATGTTTTTATTTGAAATAGCAAGTCTCGTTCCATTTTCAGGAATTGGTGCATCGATTTTGCATTTTGGGAAATTAACTGAATTGATGATAGCACCTGTTTCTAAAAAATCACGAATTTGATTTACTGCCATAACCGCACAATTTTCTTCCGCTTCTGGTGTAGATGCGCCAAGGTGGGGTAGACATATGACATTTGGACATTGAAGTAGTTCTTCATCGGTAAAATCACTTACAAAGCAAGCAATTTTCCCATCATTTAATGCTGCACACATATCCTCGTTAACAATTAGTCCACCGCGCGAAAAGTTTAGCACCCTTACACCTTTTTTCATAGAAGCTATTCTATCTGCATTAATTAAAGCCTTTGTTTCAGCTGTTTGTGGTAAATGGAGTGTGATATAGTCTGCCTTTGAAAGAAGTGCATCTAAGCTTTCTGCTTTTTTTATTGATCGACTTAAAGCCCAGGCACTATCAACCGAAATGAATGGGTCAAAGCCAATTACTTTCATTCCAAGTTCTGACGCTGTGTTTGCAACTTTTGCTCCTATGGCTCCTAGCCCTATTACTCCTAGGGTTTTTCCTGCAATTTCAGGCCCTACAAATTGGGATTTTCCCTTTTCTGCCATTTCTGGAATGCTTGCCCCGTTTCCTAGTAGCGTTTTTGCCCATTCGTAGGCTTTGACAATTGGCCTGCTTGAAATAAACAAAGATGCGATTACAAGTTCTTTTACTGCATTTGCATTAGCACCTGGAGTGTTAAATACAACAACTCCTTTTTCGCTCATGGCTTGAATAGGAATGTTATTTGTGCCTGCTCCCGCTCGTGCTATAGCTTTTAGAGTGTTCGGTATTTCTACAGAATGCATGTCTCCTG
>CAYJOZ010000039.1:0-12164 GCA_964371925.1 uncultured Treponemataceae bacterium
TTGGCGGTATTGAAAAATGGCAAGATGCTGTAGAGTTTATTATGGCAGGTGCAAGTGCACTTCAAGTGGGCACTGCAACATTTGCAAACCCATCTTGCATGATTGAAATTATTGCGGGGCTGCAAAGTTATATGCTACGAAAAGGCTATAATTCAATTGAGGATTTTAGAGGCTGCGCGTTGTAGGGCTTTTATTTTTTTTTGTCACGTAAACCATCAATATAACTATACATTGTTACTTTTGATATTCCCATTTTTTGTGCAACTATTTCGATAGCCCCTTTTATTAAGAAGATACCTCTTTCTTCCATTTCTTTAATTATCCTTATTTTCTCTTTACGTGATAAGTCTTCAACATTTTTATTATCTAAAATTTTTACTATCAATACTTCTACTAAATCGCTTACATGTGTGTCGTGCATGCTTGCCGTTTCAATTTCATTTTGACCTTCTTGCTCTAAGTCTGGCAACATAGATTGAATCCACGCTAAATTTGCAGTAATTGGTGTCGTGTCGATGTTTACGCACATTGCGCCAATAACCTTTTCATCTAAATCTTTTATTAGAGCTGTTGAAGACTTTATGAGCTTTCCATTTTTTGATTTAAAGTAATAGTTGTTTATTGTTTCCTCTTTGAAAGTGGTATCGACCATTGCTTTGGGTATCATTTGATTAAAACTTTGTCCAATTTTTCTACCTGTTACATAACTATTCACAGTGTAGACTACACTATGTTCTGGATCTTTAAGGTCGTGTAAAACTACCTCGCAGCCGCCTGGCATTGTTTCTGCGATCATATTTGCAATAGGTATATATGGTTTTAAGTATTCGTTCAATTTTTTATCCTCATTAAAGTTTTTACGCTATTATATCATTAAATAATGTGCTTAGCAAGATATAAAATATTATATTTTTGTATAAATTTTTCTTGACAAATGTAAATTTATGATTTATAATTTTTTCTATTAAATAATAAAAAATTATAAGGATGTGGCAATGAAGTTCATAACAACAGAACACAGTGTTAAAGATGGGGGTCATTATACTCCAGGTGTAATCCATGGGGATACACTGTATATTTCTGGACAGCTTTCTATCGACCCAGAAACAGGCAAACCTCCAGCGGGGGGTGTAAAGGCGGAGGCAGCTCAGGCATTAAAAAATCTATCTACAGTTCTAAAGGCTGCCGGAGTAGAAAAAACAGACGTAATTATGTGTAGAGTATACGTTCCTGATGTTGCGTATTGGGCAGATTTCAACGAAGTATATTCTGAATTCTTTACAGGACATAAACCTGCAAGAGTTGTTGTTCCTAGTAACAATTTATATGGTGGTTGTTTAGTAGAAATTGAAGCTGTAGCAGCAATTAGGTAGTGGTATGAATTATAGAGACTTAGATACGCCTGCATTGGTTATTGATTACGCTAAAATGATTGATAATATTGCCTTTGTTCAAGATTATGCAAATAAGGAAAATGTAGCGTTACGACCACATACAAAAACGCATAAGATGCCATATTTAGCAAGATTACAACAAGAATATGGTTGCAAAGGAATTACTGTTGCGAAAGTTGGCGAAGCAGAAGTAATGGCTGAAAATGGTATCGATGATATTTTTATTGCGAATCAAATTGTAGGCAAAAAGAAACTTGAAAAAATACTTGGTCTTTCTCAAAAAATAAGTATTTCATTCGGGATAGATTCTCCCTGCCATGTTATTGCAGCTAATAAAATGTTTGAAGGATCATCAAAAAAGGCTGAGGTTCTTATCGAAATTGAAGTTGGAGAAGAGCGAAGTGGTATCATTGAGGAAGTCGATTATATTGAACTATTGGACACTCTTAAAATGTGCAAAAATGTTCATCTAAAAGGTATTTTTTCACATGAAGGTCATTGCTATAATTCTAGTTCTATTGATGAATGCAAAGAACAATTTGATATTAGCCAAAAGAGAACATTGCATTTTGCAAATTTAGCGCGCGAAAATGGTTTCGATATCGAAGTAGTAAGTATTGGCTCTACGCCATCATTAATACAAGATTTCCCCATAATGGACGGGGTTACTGAAATTAGGCCTGGAACGTATATATTAATGGATGCTTCAATGGGGGCAACAATTAATACTTTGGAACGTTGTGCTGCAACAATATTAACAACGGTAATTAGTAAACCCACAAAAGAAAGAATCATTAGTGATGTTGGAGCGAAAGGTATTACAGCTCAAAAGCGCACAAAAGGTATTAGTGCAACTGAAGGAATGGGGACAATAAAAGAAGACAATTCTGTAACTATTTTTGATGTGTATGATGAACATGCAATAATTTACAACGAGCAATTTAGTAAAAAGATTTCAGTTGGCGATAAGGTTGAAATTATTCCAGTGCATATTTGCCCAGTATGTAATTTGCATGAAAAAGCCTTTTTGGTTAAAGATGGTGATGTAATAGAAGAAATCCCGGTATTGTGCCGTGGTAAACTACAATAAAAAGAGAGGTAGAAGATGAAAATAGCGTTAGTTCAGATGCTTGTCCAAGAAGACAACGATGAGAATATACGAATTGCTTGTGAAAAAATTACACAGGCAGCAAAAGATGGAGCACAATTTGTTATTTTGCCCGAGATGTTTTGTTGCCCATATAAAACTTCTAACTTTCCGATTTATGCACAAGAAGAAGGTGGGAAAAACTATCTTTCAATGAGTGAATGTGCAAAACAAAATGAAGTATATGTAATTGCAGGATCTATGCCTGAAAAAGAAAATGGAAATATATATAACACTTCATATGTTTTTGATCGCAAAGGGAAGTGTATTGGTAAACATAGAAAAGTTCATCTTTTTGATATTGCCGTTAAAGGGGGGCAGTCGTTTAAAGAAAGCGACACATTAACTCCAGGTAATCAAATTACAACATTTGAAACTGAGTATGGAACAATGGGCTTAGTAGTGTGTTTTGATTTTAGGTTTCCTGAGATGGGAAGAATTATGGCTGTTGAAGGAGCAAAAATTATCTTTGTTCCAGGTGCATTTAATATGACTACTGGCCCTGCACATTGGGAATTATTATTCAGGTCAAGAGCCTTAGACAACCAAGTGTATACCGTTGGCGTTGCACCTGCGCGCGATGAAAATGCATGCTATTGTTCGTATGGAAATTCTATTGTTGTATCTCCATGGGGTGATGTCGTCGCGCGTTTAGATGGTGAAGAAACTACATTATATTATGATATTGATTTGGATCGAATTGAAGAAATTCGAAGCCAAATCCCAATGATTGGCGTTAGGCGCAGTGATATTTATACACTGGCCAAAAAATAAACAATTACAAAGGAGTGAATTGTATGAGTTCAGAACAAGAAAAAGTTGTGACGGAAAGTGCATTAAGCACCCGAGGTAAATGGTCTTCCATCCTCAAATTATTTGGAATTATAGCGGTAACTTCCTGCATTGGTGAGTTTATTGGTATGATTTCAATACCAGTTGGTCCAGGGAAATTTGTTCTTTTGCCAATGATTTTTGCAATGATTTTAGCTGTTGCAATTACACCAGATGCTTTTGGTCGTTGTGTAAAAAAACTTAAGAGTGTTTGTGGCGAAAAAGAAGTTAAACTTGCAGAAGGCATTATTATGCTACCATTGCTACTTCTAGGTGTGAAGTTAGGTACAATGGCTGGTCCAAACATTATGAAACTCATTGAGGCAGGACCTGCTTTAGTGTTCCAAGAATTTGGTAACTTAGGCACAATGTTAATAGGTTTACCAATTGCATTAATGTTGGGAATGAAGCGAGAAGCTGTAGGTGCAACAGTAAGTATTTGCCGCGAACCTACATTAGGACTAATTGGTGAAAAGTATGGTATTAGCTCTCCTGAAGGAACTGGGGTAATGGGAACCTACATGGTAGGAAATCTTTTTGGAACAATTTTCTTTGGCTTACTTGGATCTTTTGGAGTTTTAACAGGAATTCATCCCTATGCGCTTGCTATGGCATGCGGTATGGGAAGTGGGTCAATGATGACTGCTGCCTCTCAAGCATTGGCTGCAAGTGTACCTGAAATGTCAAATGAAATTCTTGCATATGCTGCAACTTCAAATATTATGACAAATGTAACCGGTTTATACATGGTATTATTTATTTCGTTGCCGGTTTCAAACTTTTTATATAGAGTGTTTGGAAAAGTTTTTTCTAAAAAAGCCTAGGAGATAGATTATGAACGAAAAAGTAGTTAGAATTTTAGATGAATTAAAAATATTATTAATGTGTGGAGCAGTTGTGCTCGTAACACAAATTGTTGGCTTGGATGGTAAAATTGATGTACTAACAGCAATTATTGGCTTACTTGCTATGATTGCAGTTTCATTGGTTTCATTGAAGATAAAAGAACTTACTCGCTTGCCTATTCCAGCTTTTGCATGGGCATCTTTATTGGCACTATTATTAACATTACCATGGTCTCCTGTACAAGAAGAATTCTTACGAATTACAGCTCAAATAGGGGCTGGGCAAATAGGAACAGTGATTCTTGCTATGGCAGGTGTTTCAATTGGATTAAAGCTTAGAGATATTAAAAAACTAAGCTGGAAAATTGTTATCGTTGCAATTGCAGTATTTATTGGTACCTTCTTTGGTTCAGCATTAATTGCACAAGCTATACTAAGTGCTCAAGGTGTGATATAATTACTTGTACATTAAGATGTACAGTATACTTTTCTATAGAGCGAAGCTACTCTTTGGTTTCGCTCTATGTTTATTAGGATAATAAAAAAATGGATAAAGAATCATTAAAGAAAATAGTTATTGCAGAGGTTGATAAACATAGAGATGTAATCCTTCAACTTGGGAAGAAAATATATGAAAACCCTGAAACTGGATACAAAGAGTATAAGACAACAGAAGCTGTATGCGACGCTTTAAAAAGCTTAGGCTTGGATGTTGAAGAAAATTTAGCTGTTACAGGTTGTAGAGCTCGAACTAATGCTCAGTCAAAAGGACCAAAAATTGCTATTATAGGCGAATTAGATAGCGTCGTTTGTACTGATCATCCAGACTGCGATGAAAAAACAGGTGCGATTCATGCTTGCGGCCACAACATTCAGGTAACTGTAATGTATGGCGTCGCCAAAGCCTTGTTGTCATGTAATGCGCTTGAATATCTAGATGGTAAAATTGATTTTATGGCCGTTCCTGCTGAGGAATATATTGAGCTAGATTATAGGCAATCATTAAAAGAGCAAGGTAAAATTACCTATTTTGCAGGTAAGCCAGAGCTAATTCATAAAGGCCACTTTGACGATGTTGATATGGCTATGATGGTACACAATTTTCCAATAGCAGCTGATGGCTATAAATTATCACCGAAAAATACGGGCAATGGGTTTATAGGCAAAAAGACTTTGTTTCAAGGTAAACAATCTCATGCAGGAGCTGCTCCTTGGGATGGAATAAATGCATTAAACATGGCAACCATTGCTATTTCTAATATGCATGCACAACGAGAAACATTTAAAGAAGCTGACTGTGTTCGCATCCATCAAATCATAAATAAGGGTGGGGATATTGTAAATGCCGTTCCTGCCGATGTGCAATTGGAAACGACTGTTCGTGCAAGAAATCTAGAAGCACTACAAGATGCAAATAACAAAGTTAATCGTTCGATACATGGGGCTGCAATTGCTCTTGGAGGAAAGGCTGTGATTATAGATAGCCCTGGTCAAATGCCTCTCAAAGCTGATGATAATCTTGCAACAATTTTTAATAATAATGCATTGCACTTTTATAACGAACACGAAATATT
The DNA here is from genome assembly GCA_964371925.1 of uncultured Treponemataceae bacterium. Classification (GTDB taxonomy): domain Bacteria; phylum Spirochaetota; class Spirochaetia; order Treponematales; family Treponemataceae; genus CAYJFX01. The sequence goes on from CAYJOZ010000039.1 coordinate 5,792, forward strand.
ACCGTGTATGGAATCTACTGCTAGTTTTGATATGGGCGATTTATCATTGATCATGCCTGTTTTACATGGTATTACTTCAGGTATCGAGGGGGGGCTTCATTCTAAAGACTATAAAATCATCAATGAAGAAGATGCATATATCACTCCAATAAAAATACTTTGTTTGTCTTTAATAGATCTATTGTTTGATGGAGCAAAAGAAGCAAATCGCGTAAAAAGTGAATTCAAGGCTGAAATGACAAAAGATGAATACTTAGATATTTTAAAAAAGCTCGAAGCAAAAAGAGAATATTAGGTACATATCTTTTTCTCTTTCTTCTTGACAAAAATTCCGAGGCATGAGAAAATATAGTAAGGTTAGTATTATAACGTTACTATTTTCTGAGGCCATTATGCTACAAAAAAGCGAAAAAATACCAAAAAGCATCGTTGCACTGCGTTCTATATATCTCATTGCAACGGTGATTGTTGGGACTATCGGTATATATCTCAATGCGAATGTTCGCGGTTTGAATGTCTTTTCATATTATACTACCCAAAGTAATGTAATCTGTATCCTCGCCTGCTTGTTTTTTTTAGTACAATTATTTGCTCCACAAAAAATAAGTATAACAGTGCTAATTGCACTGCAAGGTAGTATTGTTATGTGTATAATGCTAACATTCTTAGTATTTCATTTTTTACTTCTGCCTACAATTGATCCAAACTCTGATATATTACGATATGGAAACATTCATGTGCACTATGTTTTACCTCTCATGGTACTAGGTGACTATCTTTTTTTTCAAAAAAAGGGTTTTTTACAATATAAATGGATTGGATACTGGACATTAATCCCTCTTTTGTACTGTGCTTTTGTATTTGTATACAGCGCTTTTGGGGGCCGTTTTGGATCTGATAAGGAATTATTTCCGTACTTTTTTTTAGATTATACACGCTTTGGCGTTGGTGGAGTCATTTTGTGGGTATTTGCATTGGCTCTATGTTATATACTCTTATCTGCGCTTTTAGTTGCACTTGATAGAATACTTAAAAAAATACAAGGAAGGATACAAAAATGAAAGATGGAAAAGTACCAATAATAATTGATTGCGACCCTGGTCATGATGATGCAATCGCTCTTGTAATAGCTTTAGCAAGTGAAAAGCTTGATGTTTTAGCGGTAACCTGTGTTGCAGGCAACCAAACTCTCGATAAAACATCAAATAATGCTAGAAGAATACTCACTTTTTTAGAAAAACGTGTGCCTGTTGCAAAGGGTGCTGAAAGCCCCTTGATTCGAGAACTAATGACTGCAGGTGAAGTTCACGGAGAAACTGGGCTGGATGGGCCCGATTTAAGAGATGCCGATTTTGAATGTGAAAGTGAAACTGCGTGGGAACTGCAAAAACGGCTTATTATGCAAAGTAGCACCCCTGTAACGCTTGTTGCAATAGGACCTTTAACAAATATTGCAACGCTTTTAAAAGCTTATCCATATGTAAAAGATGCTATTGAAAAAATTGTAATTATGGGAGGGGGACTTAATAATGGCAATGTAACACCCACTGCAGAGTTTAACATTTTTGTAGACCCAGAAGCCGCTCATATAGTATTCAATGCAGGTATACCTCTCGTTATGTGTGGTCTCGATGTTACCGAAAAGTCTTTTGTAACACCTGCTGAAGCAGAATGCTTGAGAAAAGAAGGTAAGCGTGTCGGTACATTTGTATCAGAGTTAATGGGGTTTTATTCTAAGCACAATATAGCGCTTGGTTTTCCAGGAGGGCATGTCCACGATGCATGCACTATTGCCTATCTTTTACACCCAGAAATGTTTACAACAGACGACATGTATGTAACGGTAGAAACCGAAGGAAGATACACCCTTGGAATGACCGTTGCAGATAGACGTTTTAATACTCAGGCACAAGTTGAAAAATATCCTGATAGCAATTTAACCCCTCGGTCTTTAAAACCAAATGTTACTGTGTGTTTAGATGTAGATAGATTGGCTCTTCTGCAATTGCTTAAAAAAAGCTGTGTTTCGTATGGATAGGCCTGTCTTTTTTGCAGTCCCTTGACATTAGCCCCTCTATGTGGTATGTATAACTATGACAGAAAATAAAACACCGCTAACAATGGCTGATGTACGCAAAACCTGTGCAAGTGCTGTTGCCTCAACACTTACATTACTAGCAAAACAAAAGCAATTAGATCTTACAACTGCTGGTTTTTGCGTAAATGCAATTTTAAGTACAGATATTACAATTGAAGTACCGCCCAATCCAGAAATGGGAGACATGGGAATCCCTATGTTTGCCTTTGCAAAAGCTTTTAGAATGGGGCCACCACAAATTGCAAATGAAATTGCAAAAATGGTAGAAAACGATTGTGAAGCTGCAGAATTAGGATCATTTGTAGCAGTTGGACCCTATGTAAATATAAAACTAAATAAATCACTTGTATCAAAAATTGTGTTACATAAGATTCTTGAACAAGCTGAAAATTATGGAAGTTTTAACGATTCAGGGCATAAACCGTTAGATTCAAAACGTGTTATGATTGAGTTTTCAAGTCCAAATACTAATAAGCCACTTCACTTAGGGCACTTGAGAAATGACGCACTTGGTGAAAGCTGTTCTCGCCTTTTAAAATCTGCAGGAGCAGATGTTTACAAAGTAAATATTATCAATGATCGTGGCGTCCATATATGTAAATCTATGCTTGCATACCAAAAATTTCATGCAAGTGCAGGGGATACTCCTCAAAGCTTAGGTGTTAAAAGTGACCGATTTGTAGGTGATTGTTATGTTGAATATAATAATTATAGCACTGACAACCCCGAAGCAGAAAAAGAAGCTCAAAATCTTTTAGTAGAATGGGAAAAAGGGAATGAAGAAGTTCGAACTCTTTGGCGAACTATGAATGATTGGGCAATTAGCGGCGTAAAACAAACGTACGAGCGAACCGGAATTTCTTTTGACAAATTATATTTTGAGAGTGAAACATATCTGAAAGGTAAAGAAGAAATTTTACAAGGACTCAAAGATGGGATTTTTTATAAGGAAGAAGACGGTTCTGTTTGGGTAGATTTAGCTGAGATTAATCTTGATAAAAAAGTATTGCTGCGAAAAGATGGGACAGCACTTTATATGACTCAAGATATTGGAACTGCAATATATAGACATACTGATTGGGATTTTAATCAATTAGTGTATGTTGTAGGGAATGAACAAAATTACCACTTTACGGTTCTTTTTTATATTTTAAAGAAACTCGGTTATGATTGGGCGGATCAGCTTTTCCACCTTTCATATGGTATGGTTAATTTACCTGAAGGTAAAATGAAAAGTAGAGAAGGCACTGTAGTTGATGCAGACGACCTAATCGATGCTTTGCGAGATGGTGCAATAGAAGAAATAACTGAAAAGGGAAGGGAAAATGCTGTCGGCGATGTTTCTGATGTTGGTGAAAAAGTAGCCCTTGGTGCACTGCATTATTTCTTGCTACAAACAAGCCCTACAAAGGATATGACATTTAACCCTAAAGAATCGCTTTCATTTAATGGCAATACCGGACCTTACTTACAATACATGGGTGCACGTATTACTTCAATTCTAAAAAAAGCAAGCGATGCGGGGCTTTCTACAGGTTCTAATGATGTTAATTTTGCATTATTAAAACACGATGCCGAATGGGAGCTTGTAAAAACTCTTGAAATGTATCCTAAAACTGTTCAAAGGGCTGCGGAAAATCTCGACCCTAGTTTATTGGCAAATTATTCATACGATGTTGCAAAGGTATTTAGTCGTTTTTATCATGATTGCCCGATTTTAGGAGCTGATAAAGAAGAATTGAAAATGCCTCGTTTAGAGTTAGCTCGATGCACATTAACAGTGCTTAAAAATGCAATGAATCTTATATTGGTGCCTTTTTTGGAAACAATGTAAGAATGTGCAGTAGTGCACAGTAGGAGAATAATGGAAAAATACCAAAAAAAATATCGACATACATTTTTTCGAGCAACATTTATCCTGTTGCTTTTATTCTCCACTTCTTTTCTATATTCTCAAAGTCAAGATTTCTATTTTTGGTATTGGGATGTAGGTACTTCAACAGTGGTATATGGCGATGATGTTGTGAATGATGAAAACAAACAGGTTCATTCACAAAATGTTGGCCGCTTTATTATTACAGCCGATTTAGGAATGGGTATTGATCTCGATGACAGGGTTCGCCTATTAACGGGAGGACTCGTTCTTGCAGATATTGCAACAAATGCAGATGTAAATGCTAATAGAATTGATTATGGATTTTTTACCGGAGTGAGGGTCTATCCAGATTTGCTAGGTTTTAATTTTGGAGTTGACTATGTACTGGGAAGCAGAACAGACTTTATAAAGCTACCTGGTGACTCATCGTCGAAGATGAGCTCGACACCATGGGGAAATGGGTTTCGCATAAATATGGGATATGATTTTTCATACAATGGTCACCGATTTGCACCAAATGTCGAAGGTTCATATCGAATGATGCCTCGCGGTGGAAGTTATGATCATTATTTTTCTATTTTCTTAAACTTTAACATTTTTCCATAAGCCCATGAAAATACTATTAACAGCGATAAACTCTCGCTACAATCATACCAATTTAGCTATTCGCTCTATTTACGAGTTTATAAAAAAGCACGGTAAAAACAGTGAGCATAAATCAGTAGAATTTGAAGAGTGGACAATAGCACATTTTACGCAAGATATTCTAAAAGGGATTATAGAGCATAAACCAGATATGGTTCTTTTTTCCGTGTATGTTTGGAATACTCGTCTTGTGTTTGATGTAATAAAAGAGCTTAAGAAAGTATTACCCAATATTATTATAGGTCTAGGTGGTCCCGATGTATCTTATAGGGTGCATGAAGTCTTTCAGTTGTATAATGAAGTAGATTTAATTATACAGGGAGAGGGAGAGCAAACATCACTTGAGCTTGTTGAAATTTTTTGTAATACAGCATTATATGGACATATAGACAAAGATGCGCTTCTCGAAAAATTGACTTCAGTACAAGGTCTCTACACAAAACGCAGCACTGGAGACATTCATTTTGGAGGCGTTAGAGCTCCACTTGCTATGGAATCGCTTGCATTTGCATATACAGACTTTTCAGAGCCAGACTATAAATTGTACTACTATGAGTCTTCTCGTGGGTGTCCCTTCTCATGTTCTTATTGTCTTTCCTCTATTGATAAGAGTGTGCGTTTTATGCCCCTGGAGCGTGTGTATGCCGATTTGCAATTGTTTTTACATGCACGGGTGAAAATAGTAAAATTTGTAGACAGAACATTTAATCTAAATACCGAACGTTATCTTTCCATATGGAAATATATTGTAGATAATCACAACGGCTATACAATGTTTCATTTTGAAATATCGGCAGAACACTTAGATGATTTGGCATTGGAATATCTGCAAACAATTCCATCTGGGGTTATGCAATTTGAAATAGGTGTGCAAAGTACTAACGAAAAAACATTGCAAGAAATTAACAGGCCAGTGAACTTAGAAATTTTGGCGAAAAAAATATGCGCAATTCCAAAAACAATACACAGTCATCTTGACCTGATAGCAGGTTTACCCCATGAATCTCTTGTTGAGTTTGAGCGTTCATTTAATTTTACTATTGGATTAAAGCCTGATATGCTCCAGTTAGGATTTTTAAAAATACTATCAGGAACACAAATGGAGAGCTATGCTCAACATCAAGACTACGCATGGTTTTCAAATCCACCTCATGAAGTACTAAAAAGCCCTTGTATGTCGTATGACGACCTTTGCTTTTTACATGATGTTGAAACAACACTAGATTGGTATTATAACTCTCATTACTTTCCGGCAACATTCACATATCTATTACAACAGCATGATAATGCTTTTGAGCTTTTTTCAAGCATTGCCACCTACTTTCGCTCTAAAGGTGTATTTTATAATCAACACAAAATACAAGCACATTTTTCGCTGCTTTTTGATTTCTTTACAACACAATCAAAGTATTCAATTGCGATCTTAGAAGAGCTCTTACGATATGACTATTTTTTTATGGGAAAAACATCGGTTTTTCCAGACTGTTTTACACTGCATTATGATAAAGATACTCATCATAGCGGACTTTTAGAGCACACCGAAATGACAAGCACACGAGAGGCATACACAAATTCAAGCTTTGAGGTCTTCTCTATTAACCCCTTTACATATGAAACGAAAACAACTCCTATTTTGTTTTTATATGGCAAAAGGGCAGAAAAAAAACAAGAAACCATTTCTATAATACTTGAAAAAAAATAAACATTTGTATGAGATTATTTACTTGCGTATTTTCATCAGATGGGGTACAATA
>CAYJOZ010000040.1:0-11890 GCA_964371925.1 uncultured Treponemataceae bacterium
CAAAAATGACCGTTGGACGCCAAGGAAATCACTTTCCCCTTTTTACAAGAGAATACTTTCATTGCCTCCCAAAAGAAACAGGCTTCCGTGAGAATGTAATCGACATAATGAGCTGGATTGAGTCAATCGACCCAACAGCATATTGCCGTGTTCATAAAAATGTCCAAAATAGAATTATCCCATTTGTTATTTTGATACCAACCTATGGCGAATTTGGAATGTGTTGGGAACCATTCAGCCGTTACAACAGAATCACAAGCCGAGCAAGAATTGCAATACCTATGTACTCAAAAAATATAAAAAACTCTCTTCTTATGGCCACAGCAGACCTTCGTTGGCAAGTCGCAAAAGAAAAGGCCTCTTACTACTGGATGGAAGAAGGTATCACCGGGCAATACTACCAATGGTTTGTGTCTCAAAAATTAAAAGGCGACATCAAAGACTACTTCATAAAAGACTACCTCCTCTGGATGACAAAAGAAGCAGACGGAGTCCAAAGACTCGAAAAAGAAATTCGGGGTATTTTCTGGAGGCACATGCCTTTCTCTCAAGAAGTAAAAGAAAAATTAAGAACCCGCAGCTTAGTATATCAAGAACTCTACCAAAGAGACCTCAACAGAGCCATGTCAGACGGATATTAAGGGCGTTCCCTCTTTGCAAAGCAAAGAGGTCGCTCTTTTCGGCCTTCCGCTATCGCTCCATTCTCGCCTTTCGGCGAGAACGCCTACGGCGGGCCTACAATAGCTAACGCATTTAATAAGGACTACACCAATGTACCATGAAAGAGCCGAACGAATCAGAGATGTTCTTAGATACGTTCGCCAATTTACTAACAACACAATAGTTATTCACATAGATGATTCAATCATTGAGTCTCCATACTTTCTCAGCCACATTAGCGACATTAGTCTTATACATGAAGCGGGTATACATGTTATTATTGTCCCTGGTTCAAGAGAGCGAATAAACGAAGTTTTATCTAAATCGAACATAGAATGGAAAATGAATAAAGGCTTTCGCATCACCGATGAAAGTGCAATTCCTCTAATAAAGATGGCCGCTTTTGATACTTCAAATAAAGTAATGTCAAGTTTAGCGGGCGAAAGAAAAACTGCTCTAATCGGCAACTGGGTAAAAGCTCGAGGAAAAGGTGTAATAAACGGAATAGATTATGGAACCTGTGGTGAAATTGCCAATATAGAATGTGAAGGCATTACTAAAATTTTGGAAAGTGGTAGCATACCTATTTTTCCCTGTATAGGCTGGAGCAATACGGGTAAGCCATATAACATTTCATCGGTTACACTTGCATCAGAAATAGCAATAGCTCTCCACGCTGAAAAACTTTTTTACCTTGGAAACTATTCCGATATTGATGCAACAAAAAACTTTTCTTTAAAGGAAACAGATCCTGTTGATACAACAGGGAAAATTTCTGCCATGACAATAGAGCAAGCAAAAGATTTCCTGCACCAAAATAAAAAAATCTATGCTGACAATGCACAAACCACAGAAAAAACAATGCTTTCTATTCTCCAAGTGTGTGTTAATTCATGTGAAAATAGCGTTACAAGATCACACGTTGTTAATGGAAGCCTAGATGGGGCACTTTTAACAGAGCTGTTTTCAGATATTGGCCAAGGAACAATGGTTTACAAGAATAACTATGGTGGCATTCGGCAAATGAATGTAGACGATATTCCTGCTGTACTTAGCCTCATGCACCCTGCAATAGAAAAAGGAACCCTATTACCTCGAACCGAAAAAGATTTGCAAAAAATGTGCAGTGATTATATTGTTTTTGAAATAGATAAAGGAATAAAGGCTTGTGCAGCACTCCATCTGTATGAGGAACAGACCCTACAAGGTGAAATTGCAGCAGTTGTTGTTGATGAAAATTTTTCCAGAAATGGTATAGGCCCAAAAATGATTTCATATCTCATTGAAAATGCAAGAACACAAAATTGCAGTAGTGTTTTTATATTAACAACCCAAACAGCAGACTGGTTTGAGTCTTTAGGATTTAAACCAGATACTGCGAAGTCTCTCCCTAACGCGAGAAAAGAAATATGGGAACAAAAAAAATCGTCAAAGGTTTTCCGATTAACTCTTTAAAAAAGTGATGTAAAAAGCGCAGGAACAGCAATAAAATTACCTATTGCCCCACCTAAACTTGATAAGATAAAAACAAAAAGCACTCTTGCAATACGGTTTTTATATATTCCCTTAAGAGAAGAAAAATCATCTACAAGTGTTTCCATATCTTCAATTTTTGGCTTTCTCATTACTGCTTGTACAAGACCAGTGAAAAGTCCAACACCAATAACTGGATTAAGCGTCGCAAGAGGTGCACCAACAAAGCCTGCAATAATTGCAAGGGGATGCCCAAGAGCCAACAAGGTGCCTAACGCAGCTAAAGAGCCATTCCATAGTAACCAGTTCACCAATAAGTCTAAAGAAGTTTCTGCACCACCCATAAAAAAGCCAGCTCCTATAAGAGCAACAATTAGAGCAGGAAAAATCCATCCTGCAATTTTTGAACCGACTCCACCCTGTGGCACAATATCTATGCTTGAAGTATCAGATGTTTTTTCACCTTTGTGTATTTGATTCAAATAGTTATTAACGCCTGGTAAATGCCCCGCACCTAATATTGCAACAACTCTATTGCCTTTTGTTTCCCAAATTTTTGATGCTAAATATTGGTCTCGCTCATCGATAAGAACCTCTTTAACAACAGGAAGCTCTTTTGCAAGCTCAGCCATCATAGCATCCATTTCATTTGATTGCTTTAAATTTTCAATTTGCTCTGCAGATATTTCCTCTTTTTCAAATGCACTTGCAAAAAGCGTTGCAAGAAGTTTACATTTACCCCAAAGAGAGTTTTTTGCCCATGCGCGGCGAAGCGTTGTTTGGATAGATCTATCTACCATTGCAGTTGGGATGTTTAATTCTTTTGATTTTTGAATAGCTGCTCTCATTTCATCACCTGGCTTTACACCTATGTCTGAGCCTATTCGTTTTTGAAAAGAAGATAAAACAAGGTTTGCAATCATCATAAAACCTCTGCCTTCTTTTAAAACTTTAACTATATCTAGTTTTTTCCAAGCCTCGGGATCTTGCATCGACGCGTATCGCCCGCTATCAAGTTCAATTGCAACGCAATCAGGCTTTATATTTTCGATAATTGTTTCAACATCTTGTATACTTTCTTGTGAAACATGTGCTGTTCCCAATAATCTAATTTCTCGATTACCAAAATGCAAAATTATTTCATTTGCAGTCGGCTGTGTTTGATCGTTTTGTTCCATTAATAATCCTAAGTTTTAGTACGTTACATTATTTGCTTGCATCTCTTCTACCGCCCATTCACAAAAGCGATATTCAAAAAACATCGGTGCTTGCATATCAGTCACTTCAATATAATACTTATTTGCAAGATCTTCAAGTCCTTTTATTTCATAAAAGACAGCCATGTAAAAAAGCATTTTACCTCTTGTAGTGGTACTATCTTCATTTACCACTTTTTGAAGAACTGCATTATCACCTAAACCATCATAATATAATCGCATCATTTGATAATCTAACGATGAGCGGTCAACCGTTTTCATCGCCTCTCGTAAAAATTCTTGATTTGCAAGTCTATTGTTTTCCTTTTGATACGTTGCAGAAATCAATAAAGCATACGAAATGTTATCTGGGTCAGCTTCATATGCCCTTAAAAAAGCATTGCGAGAATCTACCCATTGCTCATCCTTCCAATAAAGCATCCCTATAGATTCATACGCAAAATAATAATTTGGGTTATATTTTACAACATTATTGTAATCATCAAGTGCTCCATCATAATCTCCCATTTCATCGCGTAAACCGCCTCTATATGCATAACCTAAAAAGTAAGTTGGATTAATTTCTATTGCACGTGTCCAAGCCTTTTCTGCATCTTCTCTTTTAAACATTTTTAAGTAAACACTTCCTAAGTCAAGCCAATGTGAAAAATAATCTGGCTCATATTTTATTGCTGTCTCTAGCTGCTGAACAGCGTCTGCATATTTTCCGCGCTCAGAACTGAGCTTTGCAAGATATGACCACGCCAAGCTATTCTCAGGCTCAACTTCAACAAGATTATTAAAAGCGTCTTTTGCTGCATCATCATTCCTTAGATACCACGATGTTAAGCCATGGCCAAAAAGCGAGGCCGGGTCTTCTGGATCTGATCGTAATCCTGCAACAAAATGTTGATTTGCGAGCCGGAAGTTTTTTGCAGTCATATAGATATTTGCCATTTCAACATTTGCATCTATATTTGTAGGATCTTTTTTTAATATATCTTCGATAAGAGCCCGGCTCCCTTTCAAGTTACCTTGTTCTTTTAAAATCAATGCTTGTAATAATTGTAAATCAGTATCATCTGGATTACTAGCCTGCAGTGAAGATACTACGTTACTTGCATCGTTTAAATTCCCTGCAGATAACAGTAGCGATGCATGCAAGAAATTGATATCTTTATCCTCTGCATACTCACTGGGTATTTCATCAAACAGTTCAAGTGCCTCCTCAACAGATCCATTTTGTAAAGTTTGCTGTAAACTTGTTGCAAAACTTATTTCAAACGGAAGTTCCTCCTGAGGAACCGGTGGAACTTCCGGTACAGGTTCAACCACTGTTACAGGGGCTTCAGTTTTATCAGAATCGCCCAGTGTATCGACATCAGTAGGTGTTTTACACCCCATGCACATTAAACTAATAACAACCATACAAAGTGTGAAAAGAAAAAACGCTTTGTTTTTTTGTAAATGTGTAACAATCATATTTTAATCCTTATTATTTCAATTATAAGCCGCCAAGGTGTTGATTTTAAGCTCATAATTAGGTAAACTTATACAGATGGCAAGACACCTATTTCGTAAGTTTTTGGGGCTAATAGCCCTTTATATTATTATTATTTTCGGCATTTTTGCAATCCAATTTAGGAAGGAAATGTCGATTTTTCAAAATTTTCACTCTCTAAACGTACGTTTATCTACTGACGCACTACAATCTACTGAAGAAGAAACAGTTTTAAGCAATAATTTCAGAATTTCTGGAAATGGAATTGTTATCCTTGCAAGCGATTCAAATCCTGTACGATTACAAAAATCAAATGGAGAGGAAATTGCTCTTACATTAGAAGATTGGCAAGAAAACAGTGAGGATGCTTTTACACTTATGTTTTCCGATGATGTATCTCTTTTGTTTAATGCAGATGAAGCAGGCTTTGCAATTCAATCGGAACTTCCTAGTAGCAGAGATTCAATCATCATTCCATTTGAGACAGCCAGTGCTTTTAATATTACAGACGTTCTCAAAAATCGTATTATTGTCAAATCACGCGATAAGTCATTTTCACTTTTAGCCGGAGATGTGACAACAAACTCGATTATTCTTTCTCCTCAATCGAGCACTATTGCAAAAGTGGCTACGTATGAAGAAACACAAGCCTTCTCTTATAATGCAGTTATCGGAATGGATAATGCAAACCAAGAAGTACTTGACGCTGCTGTTACTCAAGCAAGAAACTACATTGTTAGAATTTTTGAATCAGCACAGGGCGATACTTCTAATGAAAAATTTGTTGCAGCGTATGTATCAGAGCTCGCTTTGCAAGGCCGCTATGCTGAAGCAATTGCAAATGTTCCTACATCTTTCGTAAACGGAAATAATAGGACATATTTTACAGCACCATATTTTAATACACTTGTAGCAATGAATCAAACATTATTACAAGAAAAAGAAAATATTTTGTTTTCTATGCAGTATTCACTAGAAAGAAATATACTTGATGTTTACATGTTAGACAGTTTCCCTACCTTTTTATTACAACAAAGAGCAGATAACATAGAAGCAATTCTTAGTCTACCAGCTAGTATGGAGGTTTTTGAACCAACGGTACAACAAGCTGCAGGTATAATTGACGTGTATATTACTTTAGCAAAGGTTTTACCAACATCCGCTGCGCTTTTGGAGCCAGTACTTGAAAAATGTATCGAGGTACTTCAAAGCTCAACAACTCTAGATGGAGAGTTTTTAAACATAGTATCTGATGATGGAAGCATAGATACAACATTTGCAGCAAAAGCAGGAGCAATACTACAACGATATGGTCAGCTAACATCTAGATTAGAACTAACTTCTGGTGGAACAATGCTTTTAGTTTCTGCATTGCAGAATATAACAAGCATAAGCTCATCGACATTGGCATACATGTACCCATATCTAATTTCGGATAATCCATATTATCCACATGCTGAAGTTCTTGGCTATAATGATGGAACCCCTATTTGGATTTGGAATATTATTCCAGAGAAAGAGTATTTTCAAAGTCCCGATGGAACAATTACCTTTAATTTTGACTTCCCTGTGACTGAAATATATCATAGCATCATAACAGGTATTGAGCCGTTTGACAGTATAGAAATCTATGGATTAGACTATGCTACAGACTTTAGATTTGAAACATACAACGCACCAGGATATGTATATCAAAATGAAACAGACACACTGCTTCTACGTTATCGTCAGAGAAGCGAAATAGAAGAAATGAAACTTATATACACTCCTCAAGTGGCACCCCCTACTTCTGAAGCAGGAAGCACTGATAGCTCTTCTTTAGAAAACGGGGAATAAACGTTAGTGTTTAACTTTGCTATGTTATTACCTTTTTTTTTCCTATTTGTTGTTGCCCTAATTTTGTTCTATGTTGCTTTTCAATATTTCATGAATTACTTTGCTAAGCAACCGCGAAAGAAAAAGAAAGCTCAGCCTAAAGGAAATGCTAAAAGTCCCTGTCCGTTATGCAATACTATGCTCTATGGTGGAGAAAATATCATTTCAAGGGTTTATAAAACAGGGAGCGCTAAAGAGCAACCCTGTACCATTCATGGTTGCCCCCACTGTTTTCCAAATGTGGAAAGTGGATTAGAAAGAATGTGTCCTGTGTGCCATAAAAAAGTACCAACAAAGGGGCATTTAACAGCATACATTTTTACACGAAGCCAAGAGAAAAAGCATGTGCATGTGACTGGATGTACAGAGTGTCACAAAAAAAAATAAGAATCTGAACTTAGAGTGTTGTTCGCCCGCGAAAACTCCTTGCAAGCGTTAGTTTATCTGCATATTCTAAGTCCCCTCCAACAGGTAAACCAGAAGCTAAACGTGTGACCGTCACAGACTCACCACATGCAGATGCAAGTAAGCGCTGCACATATAAAGCAGTGGTATCACCTTCCACTGTTGGATTCGTTGCAATGATAACTTCTGTGATATCACCTGTTCCCACACGCTTTATAAGCTTTGCAATTGATAATTGGTCTGGGCCTATTCCCTCTAGGGGAGCTATAACACCACCAAGCACATGAAAGAGTCCTCTATACTCATGTGAAGCTTCAATAGTATCTACATCTTGAGCTTGTTCAACAACACAAATAATATTTCGCTCTCGCAGTGGATTTGTGCAAATTGAACACGGGTCTACTTCTGTATAAGCACCACACTCGGTGCAAATTTTGATCCGATCATGTAATGTAACCAGTTCTTTTGCAAATTGTTCTAAAAAGTTTTGATCAATCTTTAATAGATGGTGCGCTATTCTAGCAGCAGATTTTTTTCCAATTCCAGGAAGCCTAGAAAAGCTATTCGTTAATTCATCTAATGCAGTCATACAATTATAAATTTAACCCTGGAATATTTAAACCACCAAGCATGGGACCCATTTTATCTTTTATTACGTCTTGAATTTTTGAAGTTGCATCTCGTGATGCTGCTATTATTAAATCTTGTAACATGGTAATATCACGTGGATCAACAGCGATAGGATCAAGGTCAATAGAAATCATTTCCATCTTCCCATTTAATGTTACCTTTACGATTCCACCACCAGCACTACCTGTAGCTGTAATTGTTTTCAGTTCTTCTTGAACCTTTCCAACTTCATTTTTTATGTTACCAAAATTTTTCATTAAATCAAATGGATTTATATTCATTATTATTCTCCTCGTTATTATGGCCCAAAGGGACAAGATAAACGAACATAGTATAGTTTATGCAGTAGGTTTATCTTTCTCTGTATTTAAAGGTATTTTATCTTGAATTGAAACAACCTCTCCTCCAAAAGTATCAACAACCATCTGGACAGTTTCAGGAATTTCAACTGTTTCTTCTTCAATTTTTTCTTGCTCTTTAATATGTACTTGAAGGCGAACTGTTTTACCAAGAAATTTCGATGTTACTGCACTTAAATAGACGCTTTCTGCAGTTAGTTGCTGTTGCAAAAAAGTAGAGGTTACAAAAATATTCACCGTACTCTCATCAAAATTCCAATCCTCTGATTGATTAAGAGCTGAAGCTAAAAACATTTTTGCACTTCGAACGTCTTCAATTGTCATTGCTTTTAATTGTTCAGCATTTGTCGCTAGAGTTTTAGGAATCTCATTTGCTATATCAGCGCTAGTATTATCATGTGTTTCCACGTGAGAGATCTCACTTTCTTGCACAGTTTCAACAGGGACTGATTGAACAGCTGCAGAAACATTTTGCATAGAGTCCTCTACTACAGCTTCCTTTCCCAGCGGAGCACTTTGTACCACCGAACCACCAGTAAACATTTTTTTTGCGGTTTCGACTGCAAGTTTTACTTCATCATTTGAAACCCATGAAGACAGCCAGCAAAGACGTGAAATTGTTAATTCCAACTCAAAACGTGGATTTATTGAGTAACGAACATCACGGTACAATTGTAAAAAAAGAGACAAAGCCCGTTCCATTTGCACTGCAGTCCATGCTTGAAGAACAGAAGCTGAGAACCGCTGTACTGATTGCCCAAGCAAAGATTCTTTTGAAATACCATTTTTTATAAATAACAAGCTACGAATATAATCTGATGCATTAGAAATAAGCTGCTCGATTGATACCCCAACATGAAGAATATCATCAATATATTGAATTGCCTCTGCAGTTTTTCCTTCTATACAAAGTTCACACAAAGCATTCAATCTTTCAACACCAACAAGGCCTAATTTATCACGAATTTTTTCATAGGTTACATTTCCTTCGCTAAAGGCCACAACTTGATCAAACAATGTATAGGCATCTCGAAAACTCCCTGTTGATTCACGTGCTATCCAAAACAAGGCTTCATCATCTGCTTGAATCCCCATTTCTTTTACCGTATCTGAAAGAAGATTTTTTATTTGTTCTACAGACCCTAGTCTAAAATGAAATTGTTGGCAACGACTTTTAATAGTTGCAGGAACTTTATGGAGTTCAGTTGTTGCAAAAATAAAAATAACATAAGGAGGTGGCTCTTCTATTGTTTTTAACAATGCATTAAAGGCATTTGTTGAAAGCATATGAACTTCGTCTATTATATATATTTTATATTTAAATGCATTTGGAGGAAACAGAATTTCGTCTTTTATTTGTCGGACATCATTTACACTTGTGTTTGAAGCACCATCAATCTCTATTACATCTAAGCTTGCACCCCGAGATATTTCTATACATGCCTCGCACGTACCGCAAGGAACGCCATTGGAAGCATTTGTGCAGTTTAACACCTTTGCTAAAATACGTGCTGTAGATGTTTTTCCACACCCTCTAGGGCCCGAAAATAAATACGCGTGGGCTATTTTTCCCTCTGCTATAGAGTTTATAAGTGTAGCAGCAACAAAATCTTGCCCTACTAAATCTTCAAATTTTTGTGGTCGCCTTCTAGAGGCAGTAACTTCATACGCCATAATATTAGAATACCCTAAAAAAAGCAATTTCGCAAGCGGTTTACATGGATTTTTTATGTAAATCGTAATCTTTGCAAAGAACCACCTTTTCAGACAAAGAGAGGGCTCTACATTGTGTTAAGCCTATATTACGCACATTCTTTTTCAGTTTACGCTAGGTGCATCGATCTTCTATTCGTTTAGATAGTGTTCTAATACATTTATTTTAGAATGCACAAGGCTACGATGCTATTTCATTGATTATAATCAAAAAACACTAAACAATCTTTATAAAAATCAATTAAAATAAATAATTTGCCATTTGTTATAATACTATTTTGTGTTATAATAGACTTAGGAGTATATATGAAAAAAGTTTTGTTTCTTTGTGTTTCACTCTTATACTTTTCTACATATATTGAGGCTGAAATAATAAACCCAAGCACAAATAAGCTTTTTGAAAGCATTAGCAATCAAAACCTAAATGGGATAAAGGCTGCAATAAGAAGTGGAGCAGATATTAATTCTCGAAACTCTCAAAATGTCCCAGCCTTAGCAATGGCTGTTACGACCGGTGACCATGAAATAATCAGGTATTTAGTAGAAAATGGTGCCGATGTAAATGCACACGGAGAAATCTTTGGCTCTGCTCTATTGCTAGCAGTATTACAAAATAATGCTAATATATCTTCATACTTAATGACAAATGGTGCAGATGTAAACATAATGGGACAAGGAAACCTTACACCACTGATGGCTGCAGCGGGATACGGAAATATTGAAATAGCAGCAGAATTATTGGGCTATGGAGCTGATCTTCACGCTCAATCGATAGATGGATTTCACCCACTAATATATGCAACTCGATATAATCATACTGACGTCGTAGAATTATTTATAAAAGAGGGTGCCGACATACACTTACGAACGGCACAAGGCTGGGACGCTCTAATGGCCGCTACAGGCTTTGATCATTTACATTTTGTAAAATACTATATCGAATTAGGAGCAGACCCTGATGCAAGAGATTTAATGGGCAAAACAGCTTTACGACATGCTATAGATGCTAATTCACCGGAAATTACACAATATTTATTAAGTTCAAAAAGAACTGATGTTAACGCAAAAGACAATGCAGGAGACACAGCCCTTTTTACTGCAGCATCAAATGGCAACATAGCCATTGTAAAAATGCTTATAGATTACGGAATAAATATAAACGAACTCAACATGCTTTCAGAATCTGCCTTATTATATGCAGCTAACCAAAACAATGACGAAATTGTTGATATTCTTCTTGAACATGGGGCTGATCCCGATGCACAGAACAGTGCCATTGGATGGACATCTCTTGTATTAGCTGCGCGAGCAGGTAATATGAATATAGTTCGCTCCCTTGTAGAACATGGTGCAACATTAGACCTACAAGAGAGTAGAGGTTGGTCGCCGCTTTCATTAGCCTCGGGAATGGGTCATTTAGAAATTGTTTCCTATCTCCATT
This sequence comes from uncultured Treponemataceae bacterium, assembly GCA_964371925.1. Classification (GTDB taxonomy): domain Bacteria; phylum Spirochaetota; class Spirochaetia; order Treponematales; family Treponemataceae; genus CAYJFX01. The sequence goes on from CAYJOZ010000040.1 coordinate 11,254, forward strand.
CAAAAGGTGCAATTATTGATGATAAGGATAATGCAGGTAGAACACCTTTAATGCATGCGGCGATAGGGGATCAGATACACATTATTGAGTTTCTTATTGAGCATGGGGCAGATATTGAAGCAAGAGATAATGAAGAGACAAGCAACGGAGCAACTGCACTTGTATATAGCGCCTATGAAGGAAAAAATGATGCACTTAAAACCCTTATTCGTAAAGGTGCAAATATCAACGCAGCGAATAGAAACAATGAAACATCCCTAGCAATAACATCATATTACGAAAATACCCAAGCGGTAAAAATTCTATTAGAAAATGGAGCAGATCCCAACATAGGAGATTTTGACGGAGAATATCCATTCACTGAAGCTGCGTACAAAGGCAACATCGAAATACTTAAGCTTTTAGTACAACATGGAGCAGATGTTACGGTAAAAACAAATGCAGGAAAAACAGCATTAGATTTAGCGGTAGAAAATGGTCATGAAGAAGCTGTTGAATATCTGAAAGATTTAGATTAATACAAAAAAAATGCTGTTTTAGAACACTAAAACAGCACCACTAGCTTATCTTTCCCGAAGTTCAGCAATTATTGCCTTTGAAACATGGGCTCCATCGGAAACAGCCTTTGCAACTTGCA
>CAYJOZ010000041.1:0-11789 GCA_964371925.1 uncultured Treponemataceae bacterium
ATAAGAGCAATAATTTCTTTTGTTTCTAAAAGCTTTTCATAAGTATCATAGGCAATATTATTTTCTTTTGCAAAGGACTCGATGTTATCTTTTGCAGGAACAATTAATGCTGCTAAGTACTTTTGGTCTTGACCTAAAACAACAGGAGTTTCAATGTATTCACTTATTACTAATGTACTTTCAATTGCCGCAGGCTCAATATTCTCCCCACCTAACAATACGATGGTATCTTTTGCTCGTCCTGTAATTCCAATTTCATTGTCGTAAGTTAACATACCAAGATCACCCGTATTAAGCCATCCATCTTCATCTATAACTTCTTTTGTAAGGTCATCTCGCTTTTAGTAGCCCATCATTATTTGGTCGCCTTTTGCAAGAATTAAACCTTTTTCTCCGGGCGGAAGTCCAATTCCATCTACAATTTTTCCTTCTTTTTCAGCTACAACTTTAATTGCTGCAGATGGATATACAACACCAACGCAACCAGGGCGTGGCGTATTTACATCACGTACTGATAGAACTGGAGCTGCTTCGGTTATTCCATAACCTTCTAATAGCTTAAACTTAATTGCTCTATAAAAAAGATCTGTATTTGGTTGTAGAGCACCACCGCCTGAAATAGCCGCAACCATTCTGCCACCAAGTTTTGTCCGTATTTTACTAAAAATAAGTTTATCACCGATCGCATCTAATGGAGTCAATAAAATAAATGGAATAATTCCTTTTAAGAAATCTAACACTCTTGAGCGTTTTTTGTACTGAGTAATATGCCCACATACATGCTCTTTAGCTACAGTATATTTCTTCCCTATTCCAATAAAGAAATTAAAGAGTTTTAGCTTAACTCCCCCATCTTTTTTCATAGCTTTATATACACCTTGTGCTAGAGATTCCCAAAGACGAGGTACACCGCACATCCATTCTGGTCGAATAACAGCCATGTCATTGAGCATCACACTGCCAATAGGTTTTGAGTAAGCAATACCACTTTTAAAGGCTATTGTTGAATATTGAATAAATCGCTCAAAACTGTGCCACACAGGAAGAACCGACAACCACATATGTCCTTCTTTAGATGGGAGTACACCCCCTATTACTTCGCACTGACAAAGATAGTTTCTGTGAGATAGCATAACACCTTTTGGTACGCCAGTTGTACCAGAGGTAAAAATAATCGTAGCCAAATCTTCGCCCTTAATAGAATCTGCAATATCCTCAACTTCTTTTTTATTTTCAAGGCCAATTTCTAGGCCTTTATTCATAAGCTGCGAGTAGCTATAAAGTGTGATACCAGCTTTTTTTGCTTTTGCAGCATTTTCTTCTGACCAACCATCGAATAAAACTGCTGTTTTTAATAGAGGTACTTCTTTTATTCCATCTAATACTTTTTCAAATTGTGCCATATTCTCAAAAACACTATGAGTACATTCAGAAAATGATAAAATATAACGAATTTCAGTTCCAGTTGAATCGGTTCCTCTAGGAACATCTGCAGCAGCTAAGGAAAGTATAGCTAAGTCTGTAACAAGCCATTCTTTTCTGTTGTCAGAAATAAAGCCAACGTGAGATCCTTTTTCCACACCAATACTTTTTAATGCTAGAGCAATAGCAAGCACGCTATCATAAAGCTGCTTATAGGTATAGTTTACAAATTTGCCATTTTCATCTTTTGATGCCTGTGCAACCACTTCAGGGCACTCATTTGCCCTTGACCGAATCAGTAACGCTAAATTCTTAGGTAAAGTTTTATCTGCGTTTTTTAAATCTGGATAAATAATATGTGAGTTTTTCATACCCAACATTATAGCACACTTTTTTAAAATATGTCAAAGAAAAAAAATAAATTTTTGTAGATTTAAATAAAAAAAAAGTATAAAATATACGTATGAGTGAATGTACCTATCTAGCAAAGCTTGGCGAATTAACGCTTAAAGGTTCGAATATTAAATTATTTGAAAAACAACTTCTAAAAAACATACGATATTCTCTTAAGGGACTTGGTACTAAAGTAACATTAAGAGCTGGTAGAATGTATATTGACTGTGATGAAAGTGCATGTGAATCAGTTGAGTATGCACTGAAGCATCTTATCGGAATAACCGGTTGGGCAAAAACCAGAGTGTGCGAAAAGGATATAGATTCAATGCGTGAAGCTGTTATGGCAGAAGCATTAATTGGAAAGGCATTAGGTGCTAGAACATTTAAACTAGAAGCTAGAAGAAGCCAAAAAACATTTCCATTAAACTCTTATGAAATTTGTAGAGAGGCGTCAAGTGAAGTATTTTCACAAGGTATTTTAGCTGTTGACGTGCACAGACCAGATTTAACAATTACCATAGAGGTTAGAGAACGCTGCTTTGTATATTCTGATGCCCATAAAGGCTGTAGAGGTCTCCCTGTAGGAACTGGACGCAAGGGATTATTATTATTATCAGGTGGAATTGACTCCCCTGTTGCAGGCTATAGAATGCTTAGGAGAGGTATGAAAATTGAATGTATTTATTTTCATGCCTATCCATATACATCAGATGAAGCACAAAAAAAAGTTGAAGATCTAGCTGCAATACTCGCAAGGTATGGTGTTGAAACGCATATCAATGTAATTTCATTTACAGATGTTCAAATGCGGATAAAACAAAAAAGCCCAGAAGAATGGTCTACTCTATTACTCAGAATGTGTATGATGAAGGTAGCCTGTATTTTAGCGGAACGTTTGGGTGCAAAATGTCTTATTACTGGCGAAAGTTTAGGTCAAGTAGCAAGTCAAACGGTTGAAAACATGGCTGTAACAGAAAGTGCTTGTAATATCCCCCTACTTCGTCCCTTAGTAGGTTTAGACAAACAAGAAATAATTGAAACAGCTGTGCAAATAGGTACGTATGAAACTTCAATTTTACCATATGAAGATTGTTGTGTTTTGTTTTCACCAAAACATCCTATTATTCATGCTTCTATGAAGGAAGCACAAAAACTTTTTGATGAACTAGAATGTAACGATTTGCTACAAACAGCTTTTGAAAACCGAGAAGTTAAAAATTTTAACGTACTAGATACTCGGCCGACTATATAGCATAACTTTATGTTTTATTGTAGACATACTCAACTACTTTCTTTGTATCAGTATCAATCGTAAATGAATTAAAATGTTCTGTAACAGCGCCGTGTTTTTGCGTATCATTTAATAATGAATGCGCTTTCTGTGCTATTTCATTATGGTTTATCAAATACCATCCCACTTTTTTTTTGACTGCAAATTGCATATTTCCCAATTCTTGATTATGTAAATATGTTGAAATTATAATAGGCTTTTTAGAGCACAGTAGCTCAAAAACGGTAGCTGGACCTGCCTTTACTATTGCGCAATCACTCATATGAATCATTTCATCCATGTTTGAAATAAATCCCATAATCCTTATATCAAATTGAGGATATAGCTGTGAAAGTGCTAATAAAAGCTTTTCAGATGCAATATCTCGACCACAAACAATAACTATTGTATAATTTGGATTCAATAAAAGAATTTTTTGTACAAGAGGTACTACTTTCGGAAGGCCATCTCCCCCCCCTGTAATTAGCAGAACCTTATTTTCTAGAGGGATATTGTGCAATTTTTTCAATTCATTTATTCTTTCTGCATTTGGAGGCAAGTGAAATTTTGAATCAATTAAAAAGGGCAGCACCTTTAAGCGCTTCCTTTCCATACCACAATTTAAAACTGCGTACTCAAGTAATTTTTCAGATGCAACTATACAATCAGCCTTACTTTCATAAAACCACGCATTTGTCGCTGTAAATGGGTCAGTTATTAGCACTGTAAATTTAATCTTTGGGTTAACTTGCCGTATAGCAGAAACAATATGAGGAGTAAGTAAAAAATGAAATGATACTATGTGCGAAACATTGTACTGTATAATTAATTTTCTTACTCGTGGTGTCATTGTATATCTTAAAGCTGACGTTATCAATTCTTGTACAAAACGTTTCCCAGCAAATCTATAAAACAATGACCAAGCTCCGTGTATGTAATTACATGCAATAGGATACATAGTTTCAATCAAAAATTTTTGTACAATATTTTTTTTAACTAAACCATCCTCAAGTATAACTTCACAATCAGGATATGTTTCTTCCATTACACTTTTAAACACTCTTGCAGCCGACTTATGACCTCCACCTGTGTTTAAGTATAAACATAAAAACTTGCGCATAATAAAATATTGTACATACTATATATGTATAAGTCAACAGTATCTCATGTTTAAATACAAAATAATTGTAACGATACTAATATTATGGTATACTAATTAGGGATTAATTTTTAAAATGAATATAGAAAACAGAACACTAGTTATTGCAGAAATAGGTACTGCTCATCAGGGCAGCTTAAGTAAAGCAAAAGAACTAATTATGGCAGCATCTGAAGCTGGAGCTGATTGCATTAAATTTCAATGGGTATATGCAAATGAAATTTTACACCCAAAAACTGGTATGGTAGAATTGCCAGGAGGAAAAATATCACTGTATGAGCGATTTAAGCAGTTGGAAGTTAACAAAGATTTTTTTATGGATGTCATACAATATGTCCATAGTCTCAAAAAGACATTTATGTGTTCTCCGTTTGGCATACGCAGCTTAGAAGAGCTTCTAGAAATAAACCCAGACTATATAAAAATAGCATCTCCAGAATTAAATCATATGCCAATGTTACATAAGTTAGTAGAATTAATGCTTGCTCGAGGAGTTAATAATCAAATTCCAGTTGTATTATCTAGTGGTGTTTCAACAATAAAAGATATAGAAGAAGCTTTGTTTGTGCTAAAACCCATTATTCAGCATGTATCTTTATTACACTGCGTAACAAGCTACCCCGCCCCTTCAGAAGACTACAACTTATCAGTACTTCCTTTTTTATATGAGCATTGTAATATACCAATAGGTATCAGTGATCATTCTTTAGATCCTATATTAGTTCCTGTTTTATCTCTTGCCTATGGTTCTAAAATCATTGAAAAGCATATTACTTTAAGTAAGAGTACCGATGGGCTAGATGACCCTGTAGCATTAACACCAGGTCAATTTTCAAAAATGACAGAATCCATAAGAAAGGCAGAAAAAATGTCAAGTCAAGAAATTATAAATTATATTAGTTCTGAGTACTCGCAAGATATAATTGCAAAAACAATTGGAAACGGAGAAAAAAAGCTTGCAGAATCTGAAAAAAATAATTATGGTAGGACGAATAGATCAATACATGTTATGAGGGATATGCACAAAGGAGAAATAATTACTAAAAGTGATATTGCAATTCTTCGTACAGAAAAGGAACTATCTATTGGGCTTTCACCAAGCTTTTATGGTACAGTTATAGGAAAGGCTCTCACAAGAGACGTACATGATGGCGAAGGCTTAACCCAAGGGCACTTTGATTAACAATTCTACTATACAGATAGAACAATATGTAGTATACTATAAAAAAAATAAAAATGTGGAGTCAATAGTGTTAAAAACAATGTATATTTTTTTAAGATTGGTAATTGATTTAATTCGATGTAATGTTAAGTTAAAGACTGTCCGGAAGCTGGACAAATCTGGAAAAATAAAAGAAAGAGATAGCTACATAAAAGAAGTAACTCAGTGGTGGGCAAGGAGAATTTTCGTTTTTGGAAAAACAAATGTAGAGGTTGTTGGAAATGAAAACATACCACAAGAGGGAGCCGTAGTTTTTGTAGGAAACCACCAAAGCATTATGGATATTCCATTAATTCTTGGCTATGCAGATAAACAAACGTCCTTCATGGCAAAAATTGAGCTTATAAAAGTACCTATAGTTTCTACGTGGATGAAATATATGCAGTGTACATTTATTTCAAGAAAAGATAGAAAACAGTCAATTATGGCTATGGAAGAATCCGTTCAAAAATTAAAGGACGGATATTCACAAGTAATTTTTCCTGAAGGAACACGAAGCAAAGGTGGGCCTGTTCAAGAGTTCAAAAAAGGTAGCTTTAAATTAGGTTTTAGAGCGGGTGTTCCTATTGTGCCTGTAACCGTCGATGGAACATGGAAAATGTTAGACAAAAATTTTGGCTTTGATAAGGCAAATGTAAAACTTACTATACACAAGCCTATTGAAACGAAAGGAATTTCTCGAGACGAGCAAACTGAAATTATTGAAAGGGTTCAAAACATAGTAACAGATGCCTTGCCTTTGGAAAACTTAAAACAAAATACTTTTAATAATTAAAACTCGATACCTTCTCGAGCTAAACACCCATTATTAAATGGGTGTTTTTTTAAAACCATCTCGGTAACATAATCAGCACAGTCTAAAATCCAATGAGGCATATTCCTTCCAGTTATTATTACCTCTATGTCAGCTGGAATACTTTCTAAAAAGTTTCGAACTTTTTGAGTAGCAATAAGATTTGTTTCGATTGCAGCACTTAATTCGTCCAGTACTAATACCTCACAATATCCAGCATTAACAAAATGAACCGCTTTTTGAAATATTCTATTGTGTTCATTAAGTGTTTTCTGCTTAACTTCTTCTGACATCTGAAAAACAAATGGTATATCTTCTGGTAATTTAAAAATTTGCACACCATCAATATTTTCAAATTGAAGTATCTCCCCACTTGTATTTCCTTTTAGAAATTGAGCAATGACAACGCTTTTGCTTCTACCACTAGCACGGAGTGCTAAGCCCATCGCTGAAGTAGTTTTGCCCTTCCCCTCGCCCATATACGCATGAATCATCTACCATACTCCCCACGTTACTATTATTCTGCACAGTACCATTAAGCCAATTACAATTATACTTGAAGAATATAGCACATACACAAGCGCTTTAAGTTTTTCATGAGTAATTACATCAGATACATTTCCAATCGTCTCGGTAATAATACTATTTTTGTCAATGTATGAAACTGGAACTTGAATGCAGAGAAGACCGAAGCTAGTAGCAAGGATTCTCGAAAGCCAAAAGGGGCGAATCTTTTTTTTATCACGCATGTATATATCAAATGCATTTTTTGTGTTACAAAAAGGGAAAAATAATGATGATGTAAATAATGATAACACAATAGTATACGATGGAATACAATATAATAAATTGGTGATTTCATTTATTGCCTTTAATTTTGCATCTTTTGGTAGGCTTTTTTTTGAACAATATGAAAAAGCTTTATACATAAAAGCTAATGGAAGCCCAGCGACGGCAATGCAAAATGCTGGTATAAAAAAATTATCTACAAAATAGACAATAGACTGAATAATAGTGCTCGCATTTGTGGTAGTATCGTTTGATTTTCTAGCTAAAAAGTAACTGATAGAAGGTATAGATAATAGTTGATATGCACAGAAAACCTCAATTAGATTAATTAAAATGACTGAAAAGTTAACTGCATATAAAAATACTATTATAGGTAAAACAAAAGTTAGTAGTACAATGCAAAAAATCCTGCTTACTACTATTACACCCTTTATGTTTCCTTCAACAATAATTAAGTCTTTAACAAAAAAATTTAGTATAACTGAAAAAAAATTGTTGATGCTTGCAATTTTAAACTGAGGAAAAAAAAATGATAAAAAACATGCTACTAGCAAAACTATACTATAACTCAAAATCCCTCCGATATTGCAAGTATAAAAGATTTTGTTAAAAAATGCTAGTATGTTTTAAGTTCTCAAGCTATTCTTCAATTTTTAATGAGAATCCAATATTAACTCCAAAATCAAAGGAATTAAGCCAATAGTCAGGAAATTCTTGTGTAAAATCAAGTGAATTAGGAGGTATAGCATTATCCTGCGCCAACTTTTCCAAAGTTGGTGGGACTGTTAAATAATTAGGCCTGTATATATTAAACTGTGAGTAAAATCCAATGACAAATTCTGTTGTTGGTACTACAGGTATCGAATAACCTACCTCAAAACGAGTTGAAAATGCTAGAGGATTTAACTTAAACAGTAAGTCGTTCGGTACAATAACAGTTCCAATCTCAGTTTGAATCACACTAGGCATGCTTGAGTACATGAGGTATTGTGGAGTATAGTCTAATACAGCCTTACCACCAAGTCCGAGTCCAAGGAAAAACCTATTGTCAAAAAACAATGCATGAGCCTTAACACCAAAATTAACTACGGGAGTATAATCAACAACGATAAAAATATCAAATAATTCACCGTCTTGGTCTGCAGTAATACGCTGTGAAATATTTCCCATGCCCATGCCAATATATCCATGTAAGCCTAAACCTGAAAAAGCATGTCCATCTGGTACAGGAAAAAATTCAGAACTATCAAAAATGTAGCCAGCAGATGCCTCTGCGCCAATTAGTAATCCACTTAAAAACCCTGTCATTTCTTTTGCTTTTGGGTTTAAGACCTGCAGTGTCTCATCAGAAATAGAAGGAATAGTTAAACTTCCGCCAAAATCAGCGCGTAGGCCAAATACCCAGCCATCATCAAATGAAAAAACATCTGTTGATAATGTAAAAATGACTGTAATTAATAAGACCTTTTTTAGCTTCATAGTCTTCATATTGCACCTCTTTTATTTTTGTTGATATTCGTCACTACCATTAAGAATTGCCGTAACATACGCATCTTTGCTCATATAGAACCCAAAAGGAACAGCGTTATCACCATTAGCGCTGTAGTTTATACTATCGAAATTTAATGTTCCTGATTCCCATTGAGGGTTGTTCTTATCATTGTTTGTAATTTTAATATTATCAAAAATTACGTTTCCATAATCACTGTTATTTAGCATTACCTTTACGCTTCCAGTTAAATTTGTAGAGGTTACTATGCTCGGTAAAATATTTTTTGATTGGTATGAAATATTTTGTGTAGTTGTTAAATCAATAAAAAAAGGTTTGTAGTTGCTCATAGCGTAGGTATATGTAGCAGAAAAGAGACCTGATTTATTGTACACAAAGCTTCCATTATTTTCACTGTTTACAGTTAATGAGCCTGTAATATAGCCATGAGCGCCGTTGTCAATAAGAGCATGACGTATAGTTTCAATGGCTGCGAGTAGTACTTCTCTGCTTGTAAGACTTCGACTACCCTCCTTCAAATCACTTGGTGAGCCAATTATTTTTCCATCTTTATCCTTTGCTTCAATGCTATACTGCGGATTTTTTGTTAGTATAAGCGCTGTCTTATCCTTAAAACTTGTATCTGTTTTTGATATAGTTTTAATGAGTTTTCTTTCAATACTAGAATCGTCTATTCTATATATGTCATATGATGTTACCTCTCCTGGAGGGTTATCAAATGCAAAGCCTTGCAGTTCTGTATAATACTCACCGCTTACAGTTCCCTGATTTGACAAAATAGAAAATGTAGGTTTTTTAACATCAAAATTTATGAGGTATGGTGATACGCCTGTAAATCTCGGGTAAAATTTTGTAGGATTTGAAGCATTTGCCTGTGACAAGTTTTCTGTATACCAGTCGTACATAACAAATTTTCCATCGCTATCTACATATCCGGCTGGATCATATTCATAAAAATTGTACTTTTGCCCATTTGGTGCGCTTGCTGCAACTTCTACAGGTTCCCACTTAGTTGGACTGTCTTGACCTAAAATACTTTCAAATTCCGTTGGTACCCCAAAACTAAATATTAAAGACGTATACGTGTCTACAGCTACAAGCATATTGTCTAGATTTACAATTCCACCACCTTTTCCTTGGAAACGGTAAAATAAAAATCTTGCCATCCCTCTTTCAATTCCATCACTTAATAACGCTTTATTGTATAAACTATCAAGTGCAAAAAAAGGATTATAACCTTGGTATTTATAGTATACAACATTAGTAATGGGATTTACTCCAGCGTTAGTGTTATCTCCCGTGTTTTCGTATGTATACTTATTCCCTGTTTCATCAGGAGGCAAATATGTTGTATTTTCACTCAATTCCCATACCTTACCGTCCGTATCGTAGCGCATGGAAGGCACATTTTTCGAGCTAAACTCAGCTGTAATCACTTTAGAATTAAAATCAAACTGGGAAAAGTCTATTAAAGGGAAAAGGCTATCTGCAGCCTTTTTTACAACTGGAAGCTCATATAATTGATAGAAAAAGGTTTCTAAAAGAAGTGTATCTGATGAAAGCTCCTCTTCGTAGTATTTAAGAAGTGCCTCAAGCTCAGTTTCATTGATGTCTCCATCGCTCATAAGTATATCAAACATGTAATTTAAGTCAATTTCTATATCTTCACTCGGCTTTACATCCTCGTCTAGACCATAATTCGACTGTTGAATATAATAATATTGCGTGGCGGGAGTAAATCCTAGATTACAAGCGTTACTAAGAAATGGAAAACATAGAATAATAAGTAAAACTAACTTTTTCATACGTACTCTTCCTAAAATACTTCTTAAAAGTAGAACAATGCTAAAAGTAAAAGGTTACAAATATTTTAAATTTTTAGGTAAAAAAACTAGTTCGAGATATGGTCTTTATTATGCTGAGATGCTTGATGGATCTATCGATTTGAAAAATGTTGCGCTTTTCTACTGCTGGTTATGTATGATTGTATTCCAAGCGAACTGCGCAGCCGATTGCTCTGCTTCTTTTTTGCTTTTACCGCTTGTTGGCCCATAACTTGTTCCACCTAATGACACTGATACCCAAAAGGTTTGATCGTGATCAGGTCCTGTCTTTTTGTCCATTTTGTATTGCGGAACAGCTTTGTGCTTTTTTTGATAGTATTCTTGTAATAGAGTTTTGTAGTCTTTAATATTTACATTTGCTTGTACTTTTTCTATTTCTACTTTTAATAGACTAGTAACAAATTTTTCTACTTCTTTAATTCCGGAATCAAGATAATACGCTCCAATAACTGCTTCAAGAGCATCTGCGAGTATTGCTTTTTTTTGTCTTCCACCTGATTTTTCTTCACCCTTTCCAAGAGATAGACATTTATCTATGCCTATTTGTACTGCAACCTCTGATAAAGTCGCCTCAGAAACTACTACAGATTTAATTTTAGCAAGCTCACCTTCTGGTTCAGTTTTTAATGAAGTATATAGATAATTGGAGATAACAAGACCTAGTACAGCATCTCCAAGAAATTCAAGTCTTTCATTATTTCCTGTTACATTAGCAATTTCATTCGAAAATGATTTGTGGTGAAAGGCGGTATCTAAAAGTTCAATATCCTTAAACTTAATGTGTAATTTTTTTTGGAATTCGTCTAAAAGTGAATAACGATTATTTGATAGTTTTTTTGAATTAAAAAATGATTTCATGCGAATTGAAGTGAAAGAAATAAAAAAAAGCACAAACTATACTACTTGATACTTCGTAATCATTTGTGCTTTTATAAATAAAAATTATGCTTGTTGTGATTTGATGAAATCGTAAGCATCTCGAACTGTTTCAAATTCATTAGCTTTTTCATCTGGTACACTTACGCCTAATTCTTCTTCAATTGCATATACCAATTCATAGGTGTCTAAGCTATCAGCACCTAAATCTTGGCGGAAAGAAGAATCAAGTTCGATTTTTGATTCATCAATTTCCAATTTGTCTGCAATTAGTTTTTGCATTTTAACAAATAATTCGTCCATAATTATCTCCTTAGAATTTAACAACTTACAAAAGAGTAAGCTGTTTATCTGGTGGTTCATAACAATAGTAGTGCAACGCAAAAACTATTGCCACTGAAAGAATAACTATTACGTTTTTCTTTCAGCCCCTCCATAAACTTAACCCTTACTTTCAGGTGTTATTACTTGTTTTCCGCGGTAAAATCCACATTTAGAACATACTCGA
>CAYJOZ010000042.1:0-11778 GCA_964371925.1 uncultured Treponemataceae bacterium
AAAAAGACAAGGGAAAAGCAGCAGCTTTTGAACTTGTCTTTTTCCAAGCCATTTTATGCTAAGCAAAAAATAGCAGTATAATATTAAGTTTGCAACGCAAACTTCTAAATGAATGCAGAAGCACTGTTTCTACCTCGACATTCATTATTTTTCTATATCGGTAACTAGGCTAGAACACTCTAACTTAACGTTTCCTTAACAATGAAGTGCTTATTTTAGTACCTATTAGCTGTATTAATTCTACTAAAACTAATATGACAACCACAGAAACAAACATTACATCAGGGCGAAAACGTTGGTAGCCATAACTAATTGCTAAATGTCCTAAACCACCACCTCCAATTGCACCTGCCATAGCAGAATATCCGATAAGATTAATTATTGTAAGTGTAATCCCGGCAACTAAAGAAGGCATAGCTTCAGGAATAAGAACCTTTACTATAATTTGAGATGTTGTTGAACCCATGGCTCGAGCAGCTTGAACTACTCCAGGGTCTACCTCTTTAAGGGCTGTTTCAATTATACGGGCAACAAATGGGGCTGCTGCTATCGAAAGAGGAACAATAGTAGCACTTGTTCCAATACTTGTCCCAATAATTATTCGTGAAAGTGGAAAAAGAAGAATCATCAATATAATGAACGGAAAAGAGCGCACTATATTAACAACTCTCGTTAGTGCAAGATATAATAGAGGCCGAGGTTTTATACCTCCAGCTGGGTCAGAGATACACAACAAGACACCTAATGGGAGCCCCAATAGGATTGAAAATAGTGCAGAAACAAATACCATTGTTAAGGTTTCTATAGTTGCATTCCCTACCAAGGGAAATAACATATTAAAATTAGCCATTGTTATCTCCTTCTTGCGTTTTTTCAACACTCACACCGTTTTCAGAAAGCCAAGCTAAGGCCTTTTTTACATTGTTTGTATCCCCAATAATATCTGTAATCATTGTTCCAATATTCTTAGTTGGCAGATGTTGAATACCACCTGCACGTATATTAAAGTCCACATCAAATTTCTTCGTTGCTTGGCTTAAAAGAGGTGCCCCTGTTGACTCACCAATAAATCGCAAGGTGTATTCACCTCCATCATCTGACCATCTAACAAGTGATCCTGTTTCACTCAAGCGATTAGTAGCCCCAGTTTGTACAAAAGGTTCTGCTGCAATAAGCTTTGATAAAAAGCCCTTTGTCACAGGTGATTGAGGGCGAGAAAATATTTCATCAACAAAGCCTTGCTCTACTACATAGCCATCGTCTAATACTGCAACTTGCGAACACGCATCTCGAACTACTTCCATTTGATGCGTGATCATAACTACCGTTAAATTCATTTTTTTCTGAATATCACTAATTAATTGCAAAATCGATTGTGTTGTTTCTGGGTCGAGGGCACTTGTTGCCTCGTCGCAAAATAGAATATCTGGCTTATTTGCTAGCGCTCTTGCTATTGCAATTCGCTGTTTTTGTCCACCTGAAAGAGTGCTTATTGGCGCATCATACCTATCAGCTAAGCCTACTACATCTAATAATTCTAACACTCTCTCTTTTATTTGAGATTTGGGTATTCCAGCTATTTCAAGCGGGTATGCAATATTTTCACCTGCAGTACGAGAACTAAATAAATTAAAATTTTGAAAGATCATGCCTAAACGTCTACGATGTGATATTAAATCTTTTTTTGACAAAGAAATAACTTTTTCATCATCATAGTAGATACAGCCTTCATCAGGGGCTTCTAAAAGACTAATAAGGCGTACAAGCGTAGATTTTCCAGCCCCACTTCTGCCGATAATACCATAAATTGTATTAGAGGGGATTGTTAGTGAAATATTTTGTACTGCATGAACATCTCCAGAAGAACTAGAATAGGTTCTTTTTAGAGACTCTAAGCGTATTTCCATGTAAAAACTGCTCCTATAATATGCATGAAAAAAGCATATAGTATACCAATTATCTTTACATATTTTTAACATAAAGTCAATTAAATATTGCTGATTTATACATAAAAATAACATTGACATGAATCAACACAAAATGTATAATAATGTCATTCTAAATGGAAAACATACTATTTTTAGGAGTAAAAAATGAAAAAAATTATTATTGTAAGTATTTTATTAGTGCTTGCAGGAAGTTTTGCCTTCACACAAGAGCAAGACCCAGGATTTTCTAACACATTGTATGCAAATGTTGGAAACGGGGACATCTACAATGTTACAGGTAATCCAGACCAAGTTGGTTTTTCAGGATTTGTAAATTATTTTACTGCAAATGTTACCATAAGTGGTTTAACTATTGCGGGTGACATAGCCTACTCTGTTTTTGATGGTGGCTTAAATGCATACATTATTGCTGATAACTTCAATGTTGTATTCAATCCTATTGCAAATTTTGACATTGGTGTTGGAACAAACCTTGACTGGGAAGTTGGTCCAGAACCTTCATATGGTCCTCATTATGCTGCTTACGAAGTGCCCTATTATGCAGGCTTAACCTCACTAGGCATTTCAAGAGGGTATGTAGCTAATCACTTTGCAGCTGATGGTGTAGGTATTAGATACAATATTGACGATACCTTTATTGTAGGTGCAGCCCTAAACGGCGGTATTAACGCAAATGGTGTAGGTATTGGTGTTCAAGCAAATCTCAGTGACAACTTCTCTCTTGGCTTTGCCTATAACGGCGGCTTAGGTGGTGGAGATAATAATTTTTACATTGGCTCAACAATTTACACTGTAGACGGATTAGATATTGACCTTTGGGCAAATTTTGACATTGATTACGCTTCTGTTTTTGGGGGAAGAATCGAGTTTTACAAAGACAATTTCCGCTTTATTCCTGAAGCAAGCATTACAACATTTGACAAATCAACAAACAACGAAATGTCAATATATGCAGCACTGATTGCAGAGATGAGTTTTTCAGACGAGGTTCTCGGTGGTCTTAATGTAAGTTGGGGTACAGGTGGAGATGCAATAAGCACAAACAATGTTAACGAAAGCGAAGCACGCTTAAACGTTGCTCCTCATCTTGTTTGGAATATTAATGACAATAATCGCTTAGCTATTGCAGTGAATCTAATGCCAGTTTGGTTGAACAATAATACAAATGACTTCTATTGGAACCTTCCTGTATCTTGGAAAGTGATATTCTAGTATTTGTATAAATACGAAAAAAGCAACAGCGAATGCTGTTGCTTTTTTTATTGCATTATGTGTCAGGGAACATACCCTTAACGATAAACTCTTCAGGCATCCTGGAAGGGCGACCAGTTGTAGAATCAACACAGGCCCATCGCACTACAGCCTCTGCACATATAGTGCCATCTTGCTTCTTTACCGTTTGAAAAAATTCACCCGATATTTTTTTTAATTTTGAAGGTACTACTTCAACAATTAGTATATCATCAAGAACAGCAGATGCCTTATACTTTATGTCAATTTCAGTCACATACATATGGTATCCCGCAGCCACAACGCCCTTGTAATCAAACCCAATCTGGTGTAAGAAATCCATTCTAGCATGTTCAAGATAATTCAAATAGACAGCGTTATTTACATGACTGTAAGAGTCACACTCATATCCTCTTACTACAAGTGTAGTTGTAGTCGTCATCTCTTTCTCCTTAAAAATCGCATTATCGATATGTCATAAACGACACACATTCACAAAACCAAAGCAACACTATTAAAACTGCAGATAGTAAAATCACCAAAACAAAATTTCACCGTTCCTCGTTTACTTCAACACTGAATCAACTAGTGTCTTAAAGTCTTTGTTAACATTTTCATTTTTTATGGTCAAGTCTTTAGGTATAACATATATTCCAGCTTCTTCCACTATTGTATCTGTTTCAGCTAATTCTAGGTTAGATGCTGATTCTTGTGTCTTAAAGAATGTATGTACTAAACTATACGCTTTTTCTTCTAACATTTCTACATCTAGAGCATCATGCTTTTCGACATCCTCTACATCCTTTGACTGATCAACAAGATTTGTAGTAGGCTCCTCTTCTTCTTTCAAGTCACTTGAATCAACCGTATCTTCTACTATGTCTTCATCAAGTGAAGAAAAGTCCATCGAAGATATGTTAAAGTCAAAGTTATCAAAATAATTTTCTACACTTTCTGCACTTACATTCTGTAACGATTTTTCTCCAATAACCATATCTTCTTTAAATAAGTCATTAAGTGTATCTTCAAGGGAGGTAGCGTCGCCGCTTATCAGCTCTTCGTGTTTAGAAGTTTCACTGTCAATAATACTTTCAGCTTCTTCTAGTTCATCTATCTCGTCAAGCTCTTCAACCTCAGTAAGTTCTTCAGCTTCTAGTACATCTTCTATTTCTGTTATTTCGCTAACAACATCGACAGCACTTTCAGCTTCTTCTAGTTCATCTATCTCGCTAAGTTCTTCAACCTCAGTAAGTTCTTCAGCTTCTAGCACATCTTCTATTTCTGCTATTTCACTAACAGCATCGACAGCACTTCCGGCGTCTTCTAGTTCATCTATCTCGCTAAGGTCTTCAACTTCATCGAGTTCGCCAGCTTCTATTACACCTTCTGTTTCAAAAAGCACAGTAGCTGCATCTGGCTCTTCTGTTTGCGCAACATTATCAGATAACGCATTCGTTTCCTCGATATAATCTTCTGTTTGAGCTCCAGCTGTTACCAGATCTTCCACCTCAAACATATCGTCATCATCAGAAGCAGTCACCTCATCAACAGTTGTTGGGCTATCTAAGCTTTCTTCTTCATGCTCGTTAACTTCTTCTAAGGCTTCAACTTCCTCTAAAGCTTCTACTTCATCTAAGGCTTCTACTTCTTCTAAAGCTTCTACTTCTTCTAAAGACTCTACTTCTTCAACATCTTCTACTTCTTCTAAAGACTCTACTTCTTCAACATCTTCTACTTCTTCTAAAGAGTCTACTTCTTCAAGATCTTCTACTTCTTCTAAAGCTTCGACTTCTTCCAGCTCTTCTACTTCTTCTAAGTCTTCAACAGCATCAAGCACATCAACTTCTTCGAGCTCTTCTACTTCTTCTAAGGCTTCGACTTCCTCTAAGTCATCGACAGTATCAAAAACTTCAACTTCTTCAAGGTCTTCTACCTTTTTCACAGCTACTTCATTGGGTTGTGCTGCCTCAACAGAGGCTCCAAGTTGCGACTGTTGCCCTGAAGCTGCAACTGTATTTACAACAATATTACCACTTGAGAGAATCTGCTCAAGCATTTTTTTAATTTCATCTGCAGAAGCGCCACCAAGCTGTGATTGAATCGGTGCGGTATTTTTTCCTACCGCAGTCATTATTTCATCCCAGCTTTTATCGAGTATGTCTGTTACTTCTGCATCGTAAACCTTGCCGCGCCGCCCCAAGCTTTTTCTAATACTTTTGGCAACTTCATCTTTTCTTCTTCCGATATTAGTAGAAACAGCCTTCCAGTCAATGTCATCTTTGTTAGTTAGATATTCATTAATAAGTGAAAATTGGAAGCGTTTTATTCTATCTCGAATAATAACAATATCATCTTGTTTTGCGTTAAATATTAAAAATATCACAAGATAGGAAGTAATAAAGATACAGACTAGAAGAAGAATTTTTACTGCATCAGGAAATACAAAAAGTTGCTCAGAGTACCAATGTGAAACTTGAACATCTTTTATTGAATTATTAACTAGAAGTACAAGGCTGTCATCTTCAGATACTGATACCAACCTATTTAATCCCGACTTAATTGTATCAAGTGAAGTGTCTATTATAGAAATGAGCTGTTCTTGCCCAGTATTAGGAAGGCCTAATAATAAAAGAGGTTTTTCCATGGTCCCAACCAAAATAGGAGACTCTGATACCCTTATAAGGTTCTGCGCAATGAGCTCTTGTGTAAAATCGAAAAATGTTGCGTAAAAAACAATAGTTCCCCTGTATAAGTCTAGGCTATCATAAAAAGGAAAACTATACAAAATGCTGTCTGAATCAACATCGTATATTATTCTAGGTTCAGATTCTTGAGGAGATTGCACAACTTCATACGGAAGAACATCCAAATCCGAGTACAGTCTATATGATAATGCGGTTGGGGAACGTTGTAAAACATCGCTTTCGAATGTACTATAATGCAGGCGCCTGCCATCACTCTCAATGATTCGAATCCCCATCAATGATGGGTTGTTAAGCATCAGCTCTCCAGCTGCATTTTCTTGCCCTTCAATTGCTTCAACAGTTTGATTGGCTGCAAAAGTTTGCTGAACATACGTATTTTGGATAAAATCGTCATTGAAAGACTCTTGTGAATCCTTCACGTGCGAATCAAAAAGAGTTGTTATATTAGAAAGATTTTCCTCTAAACCTCGCACCATAGCAGGCTGATAAAATCTAGTTTCAAGAACTGTAAATAGCCCTGAAAATGCGACAACAGTAAATACTGCAAAAATGAGAACTGAACTTAATAATGTTACTGCTATTTTTTGTCCCGAAGTCACATAATCTCCCCAAAATAATTATAGTAAAAATATTTTACCCTATTTAGTTATCGGCATATTGCTTCAAGCACTTGAATACATAATGATTACAGTGTACACTTAAAGCATGAAAATATTCGATAAAGTGTTCATAGTAATTGCCTCTAGCATTTTGCTCATAATAATTTTCGGTACTGCAATAGCATTCGTTTCTGGTAATGCAAAACCAGGAAATAATTTGAGGCATCAAGACCCTGCCCCCGTAACAATTACAAACACATCGAGTGACGAAACATCAGTTTATACTCAGCTTGGTACGCTGCGACTAAGCACCAATGACGAGCCATCTATACCAATCGTTCTAAGCCCTTATTTCCCGTATCCAAGCACAGATAAAGCATTCTACGAAGAATTATTCAAAAAAAATCAAAAAATGCAATTACTTGTACGTAATTATTTCGAAGTTTACACCAGAGAAGAATTACTGTCAATCGGTGAAGATGAGATCAAGGCAAACTTGCTTTCCCTATTAAATTCTGAATTAGTGTTGGGGAAAATATCAGATATATACTTTGCGGACTACAGTTTTTTAGAGTAGTTGCAACTTATTGCTATATTTAGTGTCTATATAATTGCAGCTGTAACATATTGTCACAGTAATTATCATAGACTTTTTGGAGGTTTATCATGACAGAAGAAACTCTTATACCAGCAGCACAAGTAATAGTTGCGATTATCCCCATCGTTGGAATTGTTATTGGTGGAGTAGTTATTTTCTTTTACCTTTTATGGCGTAACGCTCAAATTAGTTTGCTAATAAAGACAGAAAAATATGTACCCTTACAATTCAATTTAAAACTGTTTTCACTTTTAACAGGTATCTTATTAACAGGTATCGGATTAATATTGAGCGTTTTTTTTATTATCCTTGATGGCTTTTCATACCACTTATTAGGCGGTTTAATACCCTTGGTTATTGGTACATGTCTTATAGTATTTTATAAAATCTATAAGTAATACTTAGATTGTATACATAGCACGAGGAAATATTGATTTTTTTTAGGCAGCAGTATTCTAAAGAGGCTCTACAGGATTTTGAACTTGTAAAACGAGTGTGCAAAGGCGATTCTTCAGCTTTTGCAATGCTTGTTGAAATTTATGAGAAAAAAATAAGAGCATTAGGATATAGCTTTTTTAAAAATGAAAGTGATACTGCCGATTTTGTTCAAGACGTGTTCTTAAAAGTATATACAAACATTTCTAACTTTAGAAAAGAATCACAATTTTCCACATGGCTAATGCGAATTGCGTACAACACTGCCATCAATGCAAAAAACAGAAGAAAAGAATACGTTACTCTCAGTGAAAACACAGAAATTCTTGATAATGATTATAGCGTTGAAGAAAAACAGCTACGAATGTTAACCGCTGAAGCCATCAGAGAAGCATTAAAAGAGCTACCAAAACAATTTGCCCTTTGTCTCGACTTGTACTTCTTTTATGACTTCTCGCATAATGAAATAAGTGTCATTACAGGTCTGCCTGTCAACACTATCAAATCAAATATTTTTAGAGCAAAAAAACAATTAAAACAAAAACTTGAAGATTTTATCTCTGATGAATAGGAATAACTATGAAACATGACATATGTGAAGAAACAATTAATACTTTTTTAGAATTAGACAAAGATGAAAAACTAGGATTTCAAACAACAGTCCACTTGTTGACATGTAAGAAATGCCGCACTGTAGTGAGACTTTGTTCACTAGCACAACGCTCAAGCGCTAGACCATTGCGCATTCCTGAAGTGATGAATAATACCGTAACTGAAATTGTAAAAAAGGCAAATCCAACAATTCAATTATTAAAAGATAGCCAAGCAAAATCTATATCAATGAAACGGTGGCTTATTTCAGGAATTGCACTGATTATTGCAATACTCATTTTTGGAATATTTCAATCATCTACCTCAAGTTCAAGTTTACAAGTCACGATATATCTTTGTTTTGCAGCCTTTATTTGTGCTTATTGTGCTTTCTTTGTTGGAAGCAATTTAGACTTTTTCATTAAACAAATTGATAAAAATTTTCATAGAGAATAAAAAAGTACTATCCCAATAATTAATTCCACAAACTTGCAGGATTCATAGCTGTTCCATATTTCATTACGGCAAAATGTAGGTGATCCCCTGTACTCATACCAGTGCTTCCAACCCAGCCAATAATTGAACTTGTATCAACATATTCCCATCTGGAAACATTAATATCAACCATGTGAGCATAAAGTGTTGTATAACCTGAATGGTGTGTAACTACAACATAGTTACCATAAACAGGGTCACCATAGCGAACTTGAGATACTTGCCCCTGTAATGCTGCGTAAATGCGTGTCCACTTAGGAGCCGCCATATCAATTGCTGCATGATACGATCGTGTTCCAGAGAACGGACTGGTTCTCCAGCCAAAAGACGAACTTACGTAGTAACGACTTCGAATTGGAACCCTAAATAAATCCCCGTTTATCTCTTGTATTGTTACCCAGTCTAACAACGCATCAGGGACAAATACTATGTTACCAACTTCTAATGAGGTATTTACAGCAAAGCCATTGACACCAGCTGTTTTTTCTGGCGATACTTCGTATTTTTGCGCAATTGAAGAAGGTGTCTCTCCGGATGCTTTAACAGTGTATAAAATTCCAGGCATTGATGGTATTTTTAAGTACTCACCAATTTGAATATTTCGAGTTTGTCGAATATTGTTTATGCTAATTAAGGTATCTTGTGTTATTCCAAAACGCTCAGCTATAACCCCAATCATGTCACCTTCTTGAATGCGATAGGTAAAATATGAAAGATTTGGATAATCCTTTTCACTATGTAACTCTTGAATCCAAGAACCAGGTGTAATGTCTAAGCCACTATTTGCAGTAAGCCCCTGAGGAACAACTGAATCATAGCCACCTTGCCCCGAAAAAAGCTTAGCCATCATAGGATTTGCAGAATTGTCCGCCGCTGCAGTAAAAATACTATTATAAGCATCATATTGAGAAATTGTTTCATCAATTGAAGACTCTATCAGTGGTTCAGAAATCGGTGCAGCAGCTCGTTCGTTTCCACCACTCCCTTGCAAGTTTGCCCAAATAATAATTGTACCACCATACACTATAAGTGGCAGTAAAAGTAAAAAGCGTTGAAAATATATTTTTTGTAGATGCGAAAATTGGGTAATCACTGTAAACTCTCTTTCTTTTTTAATCATTTTTTGTTAAGTCCAATAAAATATGTTTCAAAGGATTCTGAACGACATGCAACAGGTTTAAATGTCCGAGCAGTCGTAAAAAGACTTTTCAATGTTTTCATTAAGTTTTGTTGG
The DNA here is from genome assembly GCA_964371925.1 of uncultured Treponemataceae bacterium. Classification (GTDB taxonomy): domain Bacteria; phylum Spirochaetota; class Spirochaetia; order Treponematales; family Treponemataceae; genus CAYJFX01. The sequence continues at coordinate 9,837 of CAYJOZ010000042.1, forward strand.
TCTCCACCTTGAAAAATCTTAATTGCACAATTCCCGCCCTGTATCAACATAGTTTCTGCATAATGCATTGCCATCTCTACCAGTTCAGAGGAACGAGTTGTGTCTATGAGCTTGTTGCCTGTTGTCGCAGGAGCAGCATCACATAACACGGTATCATAAGGGCCTAGTTCTTTTACTTTTGTCTTTATAGCTTCATCATACAAGTTTCCATGGAAAAAAGCAAGGTTATTACCCTTAACATTTTTTGCAAGCTCTTGCAAATCAACAGCAACAACCTTCCCCGTGTCTTTTAACTCACGAAGAACAAAAACAGTCCAGCTACCAGGCGCAGCCCCCAAATCAAGTACTCGTGATTTTTTTGAAAACAGCGAAAACTTTTCGTTCATCTCTTTTAGCTTATATACTGAACGAGCAGGATACCCTTCTGAAAAGGCCTTTTTCGTCCAAAAATCGCTTTTTTCATAATTATTCACTGTATTTCATTCCTTTTTTAATATATTTGGGCATTCCCCGATTTGTGGTTCGACGAGGACGACGAACCCTACAAATCGGGTCGGGCTCTTGCTTGTATCTTTTTGCTTTATGGCGGACACGGCAAGCCATGTCCCTTCAGGTGCAAAAAGGATACCGCTTTCGAATCCCTAATGCTTTGCATTGGACACGGCAAACCATGTCCCTACTACTGCGGGTAAAAATTGACATTGTGTCAAACTAAACCCTATTCTTTTATCGGCAAAATATGGTATAATCTCTACATGAATTTTGACTTTACAACACATTTACAAAAAATAGACGCAGTTTTAGAACACGAGTTACCCGAATTATACACAGATAACTGGATGGATACCTCTTTTTCAAATCTCATACATCCTGTGCCATCATCTTTAATTGATGCACTAGTTAAACCGTGCAGAAATCTTCTTTTGCTCGGTGGCAAAAGGTGGCGCCCCCTATTTATGATATTATGCACCGAACTCGCACTCGAAAATAATACCGACCTAAACCACAACGAAAAAGAAAAGATTCTAGAAAGAGCATATAAACTTACGCCTCTCGTAGAATTTGTTCATACGGCAAGCCTGATTCACGATGACATTGAAGATAGTGCTGATATGAGACGAGGAAAACCAAGTGCTCACATCACGTATGGAATCGATATTGCAATAAATGCTGCTAGCTGGCTATTTTTTCATGCAAGCACATGCATTTCTAATGATATTTTATGGAGCGAGCATGATGATAGCGTAAAACTATCGTTATATGAAAGTTTAATGAAAGAACTTAAAAGACTTCACCTTGGGCAAGCGATGGATATTTCTTGGCATAAAAATAATAGCGTAATTCCAACTGTTGATGAATACCTAACTATGTCTAGTTTAAAAACAGGTACACTGGCTTCACTTTCAGCTAGACTTGGACTTATTGCAGGCGGTGAAAAAAAAGAACGAATTGACCAAATTGCACAACATGCATCTCAAATTGGAATTGCTTTCCAAGTTTTCGACGATATTAAAAATCTCACAACAGGTAACGTAGGAAAAAAACGCGGTGATGACATTGTCGAAGGCAAAAAAAGTCTGCCAGTTCTTTTACATCTTAAACATAATAGCAATGATTTTGAAAAACTCATGGAGTGTTTTTCATGTGCGGCAAAAGAAGGAATTAATTCTCCTAGTGTAGAAAAAGCAATAGGAATAATAGAGTCAAGTAATGCTATAAACAAGGCTAACCAAATGGCAACTGAATTAATCCAGTCCTCCTGCCTAAAAATAAGAAGCCTGTATCAAAGTTCAAACACGCTGGATAAAATTGATTTTTTATTTGCAAGTCTCTTTTAAATTGCAAAATTTCTCTGGCACCAAGAGAGACGCATTTTGTAAAATAAACCTAGCCAATTCTTAGGTCACTGAAAAAGTCTGTTACTTTTCCAGTGACCGGTCGA
>CAYJOZ010000043.1:0-11775 GCA_964371925.1 uncultured Treponemataceae bacterium
ATTTTGCTATTGAAGCTCGAAGTGCGTTGGAAAAACTAATTAATGCAGGAATCCCTATGCAAAGCCAAACAGTATTATTGCGGGGCGTAAACGACAATGTTGGTACCTTAGCAGAACTTTTCAATGACCTTGTTATTCTTGGCATAAAGCCTGGCTATTTATTTCAAGGAGATATGGCACCTGGGACATCACATTTTAGACTTGATATAGATGAAGGAATTGAACTATACAAAAAATTATGCATTGAACTTTCAGGCCTTTCGCTTCCACCCTTTGCCGTTGATTTACCAAATGGTGGAGGGAAGGCAAACATGCTAGCCTTAACAGCTGAACAATATGCAATGTTAAAAAGAATCTATGGGTAGCATTTGAGGCCACTGAAAACTTCAGTTTTGCAGTGACCTAGTAGCATTTAGATTAATTTCTTTGTCCTAAGGCGTAGCGCATTTGAAACAACGCTAATTGAGCTTAAAGACATGGCAAAACTTGCAAACATTGGGGTAAGTAAAATACCAAAAGCAGGAAACAATATTCCTGCTGCAATTGGTATACCGATTGTGTTGTAACAAAATGCCCAAAAAAGGTTTTGCTTTATGTTTGCTATTGTAAGTCGGCTAAGTTTTATTGCTTTTACAACATCGAGAATATTTCCCTTTACTAAAACAATATCTCCAGATTCGATAGCTATATCACTACCATTGCCAATTGCTGCTCCTACATCGGCTTGCACAAGGGCTGGCGCATCATTTATTCCATCACCAACCATCATTACTTTTTCACCAAGGTTTTGTAATTTCTGTACTTCGCGCGCTTTGTCCTCTGGGAGAACTTCTGCAATTACAGAATCTACGTCTATTTGCTTTGCAATATAATTGGCAGTTTTTTCATTGTCACCGGTGAGCAATATTGTTTTTAATCCCATAGCTTTAAATTTTTGAATAGCTTCAATAGCGTTTGATTTTATGGTATCAGCAATTGCAATAAGTGCAAGCATTTTATTGTTAACAGAAATAAAGACAACGCTTGAACCTTCTTCACTAAAGCCATTTGCTATAGTCGAAAAAACTACGGTATTTATATTATGCTCATTTATTAAACGCTCACTTCCAATTAAGATTTCAAACTTCTTTCCTTGTGATTCTACTTGTGCTTTGACCCCTTTACCTGCAATGTTTTCAAAATCTATAAGTGAAAACTCACCTTCAATAATTGTTTCATTAGCAAAGGCTTGTGCTAATGGGTGACTTGACGCATCTTCGATAATTTTCACTAAGCTTATGATTCGCTCTTTTGTCCACACGTTGTCTGTTGCATCATGATATATAGTTTTAATGGACGGTTTGCCTTCTGTTACTGTTCCTGTTTTATCTAAAACAACTGTTGTAACTCCTTTTGCTGTTTCAAGTGCTTCACCCGAGCGAATGAGAATTCCGTTAGCAGCTCCTAATCCTGTGCCCGTCATTATTGCTGCTGGGGTTGCAAGTCCTAATGCACACGGGCAAGCGATAACAAGAATTGTTGTCACAATTCGAATTATAAAATTTACTTCTGCGCCAGCTATGGCCCAAGATAAGCCAGCTATAATTGCAATAAGCATAGCAGTAGGTACAAAAACACCTGAAACTGTATCTGCAATTTTTGCAATAGGGGCTTTTTTCCCTTGTGCCTCTTCTACAAATTTAATTATTTTTGCAAGGGTGGTATCTTCTCCAACTCTAATAATTTTTATATAAAGCCTACCGTTTCCATTAATGCTTCCACCAATGACAGTATCTCCTATTTTTTTCTCTATTGGTAAGCTTTCGCCAGTAAGCATGGACTCATCAACGCCACCAAAGCCTTTTACAACTTCTCCGTCAAGGGGAATCCTATCGCCTGGTTTTACAAAAACAATATCTGAAACACGTATTTCTGTAAGCGCCTTTTCAATTGTTGCTTCTGAATTTGAATCAAATTTATCTACAAATAACGCTGTGTCGGGAGTAAGAGACATAAGTGCTGTTATTGCGCTTTTGGTTTTTTCTTTACTTCTACCTTCTAAAAACTTTCCAGTCATGATAAAGACAACGACAATGCCTGCTGCTTCGTAGTATAAATCATGTATCACATGTGCATTACTTGAAATACTATAGGTTAAGTATATGCTGTATACAAATGCAACAGTACTTCCTATTGCAACAAGAGAATCCATATTTGGGCTTTTATGTAGCAATGCTTTAAAACCTCGAAAATAAATGGCACGAGCAATAAACATAATAGGAATAGTAAGAAGGAGCTGGGTAAGTGCAAAATTAAAAGGATTTTTCATTCCGTCAATAATGAGGGGTAGTGGCAAGGCAAGCATGTGCCCCATTGCAACGTACATCAATAAGATGCCAAGTATCCATAAGATAATGAGCTGTTGTGTAGCTCCAGATTTTTGATTTACTTTTGGTTTAGTCGTTTTATCACTTTTTGCCTGTATTTCTTCACAACCAAAGCCTGCTTTTTGAACCTTTTCTATTATTTCGGTATTTTTTACTTTCTTCTCATCAAATACAATTAGCATTGTATTTGTCGTAAGGTTTACATCACTTTGTGAAACACCGTCAATTTTTCTTGTAACTCGCTCGACAGCTGCAGAGCATGCTGCACAGCTCATACCTGTAATAGTAAATTTTTTTTCCATATTCTCACCACTCAAATTTTGTTAGATAGTTCTAATATAGTTTACACCCATTCTGTATTTGTGTCTATACATACTTTCTTTGAAGCGTGTATGCTTTTTAGAGTATTGATTTACAGAAATTGGAAGTACTTGCTCTTGACGTTTCTAATTTTTCTTATATAATGTATAATAGGAGAGATTGTTATGCAAGGTAAAGGTGACTCATTTGATCATCTTGTTGCAGGCTTATCAATTGATGATAGGGTTGCAATTTTACAAAGGATGAAAAATCAGATTGCCCCAGAAATTGAGTCCCTTTCAAAGGATACGCTCAAAGAAGAGCTTTCTATGCCAAAGGGTGATATTCTCAAGAATGAATCCCTCTTAACAAGACTTATCCTTTTTTTGAAATCGCTTTTTTCCAGTAAGAGTATTGAAATTGTGTATGAAGAACACAAGCTCACATTGCTCGCTAAAAAAATTGATAGTAAGTATTCAGATTATTTTAGTAATCAACATATGTGCTTAGAACAAGGTTTTTATGATTCATTGTTTAAATTAAAAAAAGTAGCAGATTTCTTTAAAGATAGTTTAGATAAATCGGATGAACATCCAGGAGCATTTCTCGTTTTGCTTGGCTCTCTTATCATGGCAGACTTAGAAAAGAAAATTGATAAAGTAGCAGATCCGTATACAATTCCTTTTACTCAAGAGCTAACAAATGAGCTTAGGTCAACAATGATTAGAAAAATGGATGCAGTACTTGCAGAAGTTTCTATCACAGAAAAAACTGAGTTATACTCGTGTGTCCAAAGTAATATTTGGCTAAGTGCATTTGTCAAGTTACCTTTTGAATCTCTCATAGCTAAGTTTAACGTGAATACCGTTGGAAAGCTTTATTGTCCACTTTCTTCAGCAGTAGCGGATTTAGAAAAGTTTGCAAACATATTGTGTAATTCAAAAAATGTACAACCTGAAGTTTTAGAAGCATTATACTTATTTCAAATGCAATCGCAAATGGATTCAGGCGAAAGTGTAGATGTACAAGCTGGTGTTGAAGAGCATATGAATAAAGCACTTACAGCATTGAAAGGACTAACGAGTTTTATTAATTCTATACCTATTCGTTCTATTACAATGGTCTCTCGAGGCTCTATGTCTTGGATACCCATATATAAAGAAAGCGGAGAGGATTGGTTTGTGCAATTCAAATCTCAATGGAAAAAAGTCTTTGATAAAAAATGGAACCACTGGTTGCACGAGCGCAAAGTTTCACTGACAAAAGATCATGTGGCAATGTTTTGTAAAACTGATGGATTCCCCTTATTTCCCATACGTCCTTGGGCTCAATTTAATCTTCCTTCTGGTTTTTCTAAGGAGTTTTCTCTTGGTTTCCTCTTTACTTTTTTTACTGAAATCTATATTGCATACAATGATATACTCAAAATTGTTATGGTTGATGCCGATTTTATACGTCGAGACAACAAGACAGAGTTTATTGACACATATACAGAAGCAAATCACTTAATTCAAAGTATTAAAGATTTTAATGAAAAATTACGTCCAAAAGGTATGTATGGTGAGACCTTTGCTAGCTTAACGCCAGATGTTTTGCGCACCGTGCAAGGCCAATTGCAGATACAAACAATAATGACTTCTATAGAGTCTGAAGTTGATTTATTAGTATTAACCTTTGGTAATATTTGCCGATCTTTTACTGCAATTTGTAGTGGCATTTTAATTGCAAATTATAATCCAAACTACGATACAATTTCAAACCTTGCAAGTTTACTAGGCCCTGATAATGCCCCAATTCGAAAACATATCAATTCGTTTAGTGAAACCATCACTACAGCACTTGGTTTATTACAAGAAATAGAAGCAGTTGAGTTAAAAGGTACATCAAATGTCCAATAATTCATTTGCATGTTTATCGTTGTTATCAGCAGGTTCCATGCGTTTTAGGTGGAACGAAGTTAATGAAAAAAGAAATACCTATTTTGCAAAATTATTTAAAAGCGAAAAGATAATTGTCCCATTATAACTTATTCATTCAAAAACTGTCATTGCGGTTAATTCTGGAAATGAAACATTGGGATTACAAGCTGATGGGATTATTACATGCAACAAGAACATTGTTCCTGTGGTTACTGTTGCTGATTGCATGCCAATATATTTATATGATAGCGTATCTGGGTGTTTTGGTGTTCTTCATTCAGGTTGGAAGGGCACTGGAATAGTGCTAGAAGCTTTATGCTTAGCAGAAAAAATGTATGGCGCAAAAGCTGAAAATTTTCACGTTGTTATTGGACCCCATATAAAGCGCTGTTGTTATTCTATAGACGAAAACAGGGCACAATATTTTATAGATAATTTTTCTGCGGATTGTGTTGAAACACTTAGCAATAGTGAAATTCGTTTATCTTTAGAAAAGGCAAATAGGTATATACTTTCGAATGCGGGAGTAAAGCCTGAAAATATTTCTATTATTGGTAGCTGCACTAGTTGTTCTGTGGATAACAACAATGACCATCAGTTTGGCTCCTTTCGCCGTGAAACATCACATTTACCAAATGGTAGTCCAATACAAGAAATGCAAAAGCATTTTACCCCAATGGCAGCTTTTATGTATGTTGGTGATGGTATGTTCGAAAATACTGAAGAATTATTAGCATATAAAATACCAGATCACAGGCTCTAAGCATAGGATGAAAGCATAGCTGAGTTTTCTTCAGAGACCTATTTTCTTCATCCTTGCTTTTTTGCCTATTATATGATACTCTCATATCATAAAATGTATGGGAGTAATAATGAAAAATATCTATAAAAAACGCAGAGAAAAACTTAGTGAGTGGATGGCACAAGAGGGAGTCGGAGCTGTTTTTTTTCACGATAGTGAAGCATCTAGAACTCCTGCAGTGCGCTATTTCTCAGGTATGCCAAGTGATTCCATTTATATGCAAGCAGTAGATGGCTCAAATGTACTTTGCTCATGGGATGAGGCAATGGCTCATAAGATGGCAACGGTAGATGCAATAGTGGCATACACTGCCTTTGATAGAAGTCCTGTGAAAGCTGCAGCTGGGCTATTAAAGCACTTAAAGGTTCCTAAAAATTCAAAAGTTGAAATTCCTACAACAGTTTCCTACCCTCTGTTTTTACAATACGTTCATGATCTTGCAGACTACAATGTTGTTTGTAAAGAAGATGGTGCAACTCAATTTGTTGAAAAAATGAGAGCGATAAAAGATTCACACGAAATTGATTGCATACGAAGGGCTTCAAAGATAACTGATTCAATAATTGATTTAATTGAAGAGGGTGTAAAAAATGAAACCATAAAAACCGAAACTGATGTTGCTCTATTAATTGAACGAGAGTGTAGAAAAGAAGGTTGTGAAAGAACAGGATTTGACACCCTAGCTGCAGGACCGTCTAGAAGCTATGGAATACATTGCTTTCCTCCATATACAGCCGCAAACTGGCCTGACAATGGTTTGTCAATTTTAGATTTTGGGGTAGTGTGCGAAGGGTACACAAGCGATGTTACATTGACTGTTGCAAAAGGTAGTTTAACAGCTGACCAAGAAAAACAATTGGCTTTAGTTGAAAGGGCCTATAATGAAGCTTTACCTTTATATAAAGAAGGGTCACCAGTAAATGCTGCCGCTGCAATTGTTGATAAAATTTTTGCAAAGGAAAAACGTACTATGCCGCATAGTTTAGGACATGGATATGGCTTACAAGCACATGAATGGCCAACTGTTCGTGCAAAAGTGGATAAAACTATTGTATTTGAAGCAGGAATGGTTGTAACACTTGAGCCAGGGTTATATGATCCAAAGATTGGTGGTTGTCGTCTTGAAAACGATATCCTCATTACAGAGGGTGGGGCAGAAGTTCTTACTCATTCTAGAATTATTAGAATATAAAAAAGGGGCACCAAGTGGTGCCATTTTTTTATGCTTAGGATTCTTTCTCGCTGTCTTTTAAGGCAAGGGCTGCAGCCAGTAAACCTGGACCTGTTTCAATGCGATGTGCTACATATTCTAGGTCCTCCTGTTTTAACTTTGTAAGTAAAGAATCTTTTTTTTCTTCAGACAGATAATGATCACAAAGTGTTCGAAGTGATTCAAACATTCCTGCTGGGTTATGGAATTTTTTTATTGGCGGCGAATCAAAAGATTTTTTGATTACCTTCCGCACTTGATACATCATAACTTCGTCTTTAGTTTTATTTGCCTCATCAAAGTACTCTTTTTCATCATCACTGTCACCACTAAATAAGTCAAGAGGATTTATACTGAGATCATCGTTTGAAGGTACATCATTTTCGTTACTTTCTTCAACAGAATCAGATTCATCTTCTCCAAATAATTCATGAACATCTTCATCATCATCTTCATACAATGTTTCATCTTCACTTTCATCTTCATCATCTGGTTCAATTTCTAAGGCTTCATCAGTGTCTTCTATAAAGTCGTAAATATCTTCACTTTCAATCGCAGCGATAGGGTCTTCATATTTTTGTCGATCTTCTTCTCGTAAATACTCAGGTATATAAATATCCTCTGATTCGTCATCCTGCATGTCTAATTCATCATCTGCTTCTTCTAACAATAAATCTTCATCAACAGGAGCTTCTAGGTCTGCTTCTTCTAGAGGTTCTACTTGTTCTTCGTCCGAAAAGTTTTCATCGTTTTCATCGTCAAAATCTTCTAAAAGATCATCAACATTGTAATCATCATCATCAATGTCAAACTCATCATCGAGCTCGTCTATTTCTTCTATAATTTCTTCATCGTCTTCTAGTGTGAGTGGAAGAGCTTCTTCATCATCATTTTCTTCAGGAAGGTCAATGTGTTCATCTTCTTCAATTTCGTCAATGAGATTTTCATCATCGAGATAGTGTGAGTCTTCATTTACACTATCATTAACTGAGGTATTTGAATCACTGCTTTGGCTATTATCTTCTTCAATAAAATCAAAAGGATCGAGCATTGACTCTTCAAATTCTGAATCTTGGTTATCGACAGGTAGCTCTTCATCAATCGGGCTTTCTTCCATAACAGGCTCAGGAACAATTTCTGGTTCAGCTATGTTTTCTGGTTCAGGAACAATTTCTGGTTCCTTAGTTGGTTGAGGTGGCTGCTGTGGTGGTGTCTTCTGCTCTTCAGTAGGTACCTGTGGCGCTGGTTGTTCAACGGGAGGTGGCGGCGTATATGGTTGACTCTCTTGTACAGGCTGAGGCTGAGGCTGAGGCTGAGGCTGAGGAGGAGGTGGTGGCGGTACAGGCTCTTTTATAGGTGCGCTTGGTGATTCTTCTTGTGCTTCATTAACCACACCGAGATGAGTTTCTGGTTCATCATCTTCTGTATTATCAAAGTCTTCATCTTCAAAGCCCAAACCATCTACACTCATATACTCTTGTTCTTCAAGTGGGTCAAATTGATTAAAATCTTTTTCATTATCAAACATATGTGATTTTTCACCAAAATCTGTAAAATCTTCTGGTTCATCATCTGGAACAAGCTTTGATAAATCAAATGTGGCACCCTCGTCTTCATCTTCTTCTTTAACGTTTACGTCTTCAATTTCATCAAAGACGAGTGGTTCGTATTCATCTCTTGGATCCTCACCCAAAGTACTTGCATCAAGGTTGAAAAGTGGTTCTGTGTCAATTTCTTCGTCTTGGTTCTCATTTTCATTTTCAACAATGTCATTGCTTTCAGACGAGTTATCAAAATCTTCATCATCATAATCTATATCATCTTTTTCTATGTTGTCAATATCTGGCTCATTTGCATAGTGCTTAATAAGATCTGCAATTATTTCCATTTCTTTTGAATCAGATTGAAAGTGCTCTACTAGTTGCGCAATATCATCTAAAATGCTAGTGTCTTTGCTTATTTCTAATGCATGTTTCCATGCATTTAATGCTTCTGAATATAGCTTTACTTCAAAATAGTTTTCACCTAGCAAATACCATGCATGCCAGTCACTCTTGTTGATACCTAAATATTCATCTAAGAGTTTTTTTGCTTCACTGTAGTTTTGCACGTAAGAATACTGTTTTGCGTTATCAAAAAGATATATGCTTTCTTGAGGGTATAGTTTTTTGATTTTCTTTAAGTATTCTTTTGCTCTATCATAATCCTTGTTTCTGATAAAATATTGGCTAAACATATTGAGGGTAGAAAGGTCTTGTGAATTATTTTCCTCTAAATCCTTAATCTTTTCCATGGCCTCATCCATTCTTCCAAGAGCCATTAATGCTTTTGCATATTCCATTATGACTGCTTGATTTTTTGGATCCATTCTTTCAATTTGTGAAAAAAGACCAATTGCATCAGAATACCTTTCTAATGTAACATATACATTTGCTAAATCAAATTTTGCAACAAGGTTATCAGGGTCGATTCTTAGTGCCTTTAAATATGCGTTTTTAGCATTTTCATAATCATTGTTAGATTCATAAAAACTGCCTAAATTAGTATGCATTTTTGCATTTTCTGGGTTTAAAGTTACTGCTTTTTTTAGTACCTTTCTTGCTTCATCATTATCATCTGTTTCTTCTAATAATTCTGCATATACCGACATAGCATCAGGCCAACCTGGCTTTGCACGCAGTGCTGCTTCACAGTGCTTTTTTGCGAGCGGATAATTTTTTTGAGCCAAATAGTTTAAGGAAGCATTAAGATGTAAAATAGGGTGGTTTGGATCAACTTGTAAACCTCTTGAAAATGCGTTTTGTGCTTTTTCATAGTTTCCACGCATACTTTCTATTGTTCCTAAATGATTATACGCTAGCACGTCATTTGGGTTTATGTCAGTTACATGCATAAATGAATCGGCTGCCTCTTCATATTTACCCATTAATTTATAGGTAAATCCCATACTGTATTTTATTGCTTCTATATCATTACCAAGCTTTAATGCTTTTTCTAACACTGCAATTGAGTCATCGTATTTGCTAAGGCGTCTATATATTCCACCAAGGTTAGAAAGTACTTCAAAGTTGTCAGGGTGTTTTTCTTGTATACTTAGGTAAATTTTTAAAGCTTTGTTATCCTTGTCGGCACGAACATATACGTTTGCAAGTTTTAAAAGTATATCTAGGTTATCTGGTTGAGCAATGAGGAGCCTGTTGTACAATCTAATTGCAAGTGTATAGTCGCGAGAAAGTACTGCTGCTTGTGCTCGTTGAAGCGCCAGTGAACGCCGTTCATCGTTTTGTATACTTGGGTTACCTAGTTGTTTCATATACTTCTCCTGTCGAGCAAATGCCATGTAGTAGCTCTTTTATTCTATATGTAATGTTAAAGCTTTGATGTAATGTCACTATCATTAGTTTCCCCTCTGTAACGGCCTTGCATATACTTCTTGTGATAAAATACCTTGAGTTTTACCTGGTCTGTATGAGTACGCCGCAACTGCAAAATAGTATGCTTTGCCATTTTTAAGCCCTGTAATGCGAAATGAATCGGTTAATCCAACATCAATAGGGGAGTCTCCCTGAAAGGAGCCTTCTCCTAAGTATTCTCCTGGTGATTCACCATAGTAAATTATATATCCATCAGGTTCTATGCCCGCAGCAGGTGTCCAAGATATATCAACAAAACCATCTCCTGCATCGGCAAAAACTCTAAAAGGAGGTAGCGGTGGATCTGCTTCAATATATTGTACTTGTATTTCAGTTAATGTAGGTGTGTTAGCTCCATTGCCACCAGTAAATAGGTTTGCTGCAACTTGAAAATATCTACCTTGCACATTGGTAATATCTTGGTTATTGCTGACAGGAATCCATCGAGGATATTCAGTTGTCCATTCATAGAAGTTATCACCTGCTCGCACAAAATACTGTATATCAGTTTCTGTTGGAATATCGCTAATGCTATGTATGCTTGTAATTGCAGATCCGTAAGGAAATGGCCCAAGAGGCTTAGTTTCAAGGTAGCCACCGTCTGTATTATAGTTATGACTTGTAAAATTGTTGTCAATAAATGTTGATACAATAGAAAAATCATCAATACGACCTGTGTAATTTGGGCAAATATTTACCGGCGCAGGAGTACCTAAGATAGAGCTATATATTTCTAACTCTGCATACCCTGTTTTTGTCGCATATGTTAGCGCTTCAAGTTTACCATTAATCCTATATTCTATTATTCCTGTATTATCATCATAGCTTACAGAATGATGCGCCCATGTATCGGGAATTACAAGGCTTGTGCTTGTGAGAATTACATCCTTAAAGTCCGTGTAATTTGAAAAGATATTTGTGAAATTCCATTCTAATCGATTTTGAAAAAACATAATCGAGATTAATTGATATACTGGTCGATTATTTACATTACGTGAAGAATCCCATAAAAAAATTGTTTCACCATTTTCAGCAAGTGATGGATTAAGCCAAAATGAGATTGTAAATGATCCTGTTAAGCCTTCTTGTCCAAAAATACTTCTTTCGGAACCTTGTAGTTCTATGCCCCCTGTTGAGTTTTTGCTGAGGGCAGCATAATTTCCCATTATGGATTGTCGTGTTGCAGAAACACTTGACGATACAACGTCATAATTTTGTGCACTGTCTTTGACAGCTCCATTTTCTTCAAAATTAAGCAATAAATCTGTTTTTTCACTCAATAGTTGTGAATCAGTTGCAATTTGTATTGCTTGTTTCCCATATCTGCCAGAGTTACTTATATTAATATTTCTTGCAACAGAAAGGCTGTTCCACCCATTATCTCCACCAAGAATAATCTCTTTTTCTTCTGAAAGTACTAGACTTGTGGTGAGGAATATAAGTATAATACTAATAAGACTTTTTTTTGTCATAAGGTACACGTTTAAGCCATGAACTCAGATTCTACAACATATGAAATATTACATACAACCGCATTGCAAGCTCCAAAATCAAGTGGTGTCTATCTATGGAAAGATAAAGACGGCGTAATTCTATACGTTGGAAAAGCAAAAAATCTGAAAAATCGGCTATCCTCCTATTTTTCTGGAAAAAAAGATATAAAGACTCGTACATTAGTTGCAAGAGCTTTCTCAATAGAATACATTACTACCGCAAATGAATACGAAGCACTTATTCTTGAAAATAATCTCATTAAAGAACATAG